>NZ_JNIE01000004.1 GCF_000702425.1 Thermocrinis jamiesonii | reverse complement strand
CTTTCTTTTCTGAATAGATGCCAAGATTGTATGGAAGAGTCAATAAGTGTTTTTGCGAGATTAAGCACTGGGATGTTGGTGATGTAGGAAAGTATATAGAGTGCGCAGAGTTGCACGTCAGACACTTTAGGAGTTCTTCCTACTTTTGTAGATAAGACAGTTGGGCAGTAAATAGGTATTGTCTGTTGGATTTGTTGGAATAGATTAGAAAGATAATTCATTTTTGCTCCTCCTTTGGTAGGGTTTAGGGATATTATAAGTCCCTGCCCTCCAAAGGGCTTTCTAACAAGAAAACTTGCATTTTTCTTAATTTCTCACCCGACGTATGAGTGAGTATGCATTAATTTTAAGATAATATGGATAGGCCTGTTAAAGAGTTAAGTGTCTTTAAACTGCAAACCTCTCTAAAGCCTGCGGGAGACCAGCCAAAGGCGATAGAAAAACTTTTGGATAACCTACTACAGGGTGTAAAAGAACAGGTGCTTTTGGGTGCAACCGGCACAGGAAAGACCTTTACCATAGCCAACGTTATAGCCAAATACGGAAAGCCCACCCTTATAATAGCCCACAACAAAATCCTTGCAGCTCAGCTATACAGAGAATTAAAGGAGCTGTTTCCCAACAATGCGGTGGAATACTTTATATCCTACTACGATTACTACCAACCGGAGGCATACATACCAGAAAAAGACCTCTACATAGAAAAGGACGCATCCATAAACGAAATCTTGGAAAGATACAGACACTCTGCTACCATATCGGTTTTGGAAAGAAGGGATGTGATAGTTGTAGCTTCTGTCTCGTGTATATACGGTCTTGGCTCTCCCAGCGCATACTACTCTTTGAGAATACCCTTAGAGGTTGGTAAAAAGATCAGTCAAACAAAGCTTGCAAGAATGCTTGTGGAAATTGGCTACGAAAGGAACGACTATTCTATAAAAAGGGCAACCTTTTCCATAAGGGGTGGAGCTTTGGAGATCATACCTTCGGACTTGGAAGACCAGATAGTTAGGGTGGAGTTTTGGGACGACGAGATAGAAAGCATAACTCTCATGGATGCCTTTAACAGGCATAAGCTCAAAGACCTTCAGAAGGTTGTTCTTTTTCCTGCATCCCACTACATAGCTCCGAGGGATATTATAGAATTTGCCCTTGAGCAGATTGAAAGGGACCTGCACGAGCGAGTAAAGTGGTTTAAATCTCAAGGGAGGGAAGTAGAAGCCCAAAGGCTTTATCAAAGAACCATGCACGACATTGAGATGATAAGGGAGTTTGGACACTGTAAGGGCATAGAAAACTATTCAAGATACTTTGAAGGTAGAGCTCCCGGAGAACCTCCATATACCTTACTTGACTACTTTCCGGAAGACTTTTTGATAATAATAGACGAGTCCCATGTGACAGTTCCTCAAATAAGGGCAATGTATAACGGAGACAGGTCAAGGAAGGAAAAGTTAGTAGAATACGGTTGGAGACTTCCATCTGCCTTGGACAACAGACCACTAAAGTTTGAAGAGTTCTTAGAGAGGATAAACCAAGTTATATACGTCTCTGCCACTCCGGGAGAGTGGGAGCTTGAAAGAAGTAAAGGGGTTGTGGTAGAGCAAATAGTAAGACCCACCGGACTTTTGGACCCAGAGGTGGAGGTGCGTCCCACAAGGGGACAGTTGGAGAACTTGGTAAAAGAGATACAGGAAAGGAAGAAAAGAAAAGAGAGGGCTTTGGTGCTTACTACCACCAAAAGGCTTGCGGAAGAAATCTCCGAATACCTTCACGAAAGGAACATAAAGGCAAAGTATATGCACTCGGACTTGGACGCCATAGAAAGAGCAAAGATCGTCAAAGAGTTAAGGGAAGGAAGTATTGACGTTGTAGTTGGTGTAAATCTTCTCAGGGAAGGGCTTGACTTGCCAGAGGTTTCTTTGGTCGCAATATTGGACGCAGACAAAGAGGGTTTTCTAAGAAGCTATACTTCTTTAATTCAAATGATAGGAAGGGCTGCAAGGAACATCAACGGAAAAGCCATACTTTACGCAGACCGCATAACCCCATCTATGCAAAGGGCAATAGAGGAAACAAACAGAAGGAGAAAACTTCAGGAAGAATACAACAGAAAACACGGTATAACTCCAAAAAGCATAGTAAAGCCTGTCAAAGAGCTTTTGGCAATAGAAGAACTTGATTATGTAAAATTACCTATGAAACTTCCAAAGGATATCAAAACTGAAGAGGATTTGGTGGAAAAGATAAACAAGTTGGAAAAAGAAATGTGGGAGTGTGCCAAGAGGTGGGAATTTGAAAAGGCAGCAAAGCTCAGAGACGAGATAAAAAAACTCAGAGAGCTTTTGAATTTAGTATGAGAAAGGGTGTAATCCTCCTTGCGGGTGGAGAAGGCAAAAGGCTTGGGTTTAAAAAGCAATACCTACAGCTAAAGGGAAAACCCCTTTATGCACACTCCTTGGAAAAGGTTATTGACCTTTTTGAGGAGGTGATCCTTGTGCTTCCGGAAGAGGATGTGGAAAAAGTGAAGGTTCCCGGTAAAGTTAAAAAGGTCTGCGGTGGAAAAGAAAGGCAGGATTCGGTGTTTGAAGGGCTTTTGAGTGCAGAGGCAGACATAGTGGTCATACACGACTGTGCTCGCCCTTTTGCAAGCAAAGAGCTGTTTTTGAAAGTTTCAGACCTTGGCCAGTTTGAAGGTAAAATATGTGCCATTCCTGTCAGAGACACTTTAAAGCAAGTTTCAGAAGGCATAGTTATCAAAACTGTAGATAGAGCTGGCCTTTGGCATTCACAAACACCTCAGGCTTTTATAAGAAAGGTTCTACTGGAGTGCCATTTTAGATCTCGGGCCGAGGGCTTTTACGCTACCGATGATGCCATGCTGTTGGAAAGATATGGCTATAAGGTAGGTGTAGTAATGGGAGAGATAACAAACATAAAGATAACCTATCCGGAAGATTTAGAACTGGCAAGACTTTTAGAAATTCTGCTTTGAAAATCTTCTAAAAGACCACCAGATTGTCTCTGTGAATAGCCTCTTCTTTGTTTGTTTTTAAAATTCTCTTGACCTCCTCCCCTTTCTTCCCTAAGACCTTTTTTAACTCTTCGGAAGAGAAGTTTGTTTTTCCCTTTCCCGCAAGCAAGCCATCCTGCGTGTAAAGAACCACCACCTGTCCCCTGTTAAAACTTCCCTCTACCCTTTTTATGCCCGCAGGAAGAAGGCTTTTCCCATCCTTTAGCGCTCTGTATGCCCCTTCGTCTATGTATAACACCCCCTTTGGTTCTTCCATCATAGCAAGCATTCTTTTACTTTGCTTTAAGGGCTTTGAAGGTTTAAAAAAGGTCCCCATAGTTTTTCCTTCTTTTACGCTCTCCAGTGAGTCTTCCTTTCCGGTTATGACTACAGGTATGCCAAGGCTAACTGCAATCTTTGTGGCGGTGAGTTTGCTCAACATTCCACCTGTACCATATGTGGAATTAACCCCCTTTACCCATCTGAAAGCAGAATCTACGTCCTCCACAATTGGCACTATATTATCCTCGTCGTCCCTCAGCCCTCCAGCGGTAGATAGGATCACCAGCATATCTGCCTGAAGCATAAAGGCGGTATGCACTGCCAAAAAGTCATTGTCTCCAAAGAGCAATTCTTCCACGCCCACTGTGTCGTTCTCATTTATTATGGGCACCGCACCTATTTCTAACAGCTTTTCCAAAGCATTCTTTGCGTTATCAAACTTCGTTTTATCTCTGAACACATCAGAAGTTAGAAGCACCTGAGCGGGCACCAGCTTGTAGTTTGAAAAGACCATGTCGTAAAGGTGCATAAGGTAAGCTTGGCCTATGCCCGCAAGGGCTTGCTTTTCCACCAAGCTTTTTGGTCTTTCTTGTAGGTTTAGCTTTTTCAAACCGCACAGAACCGCTCCGGAGGACACCAAAATCACCTGATCTCCAGCAGACTTTAGCCTTTTTATCTCTCTGCCCAGTTTGGCTATAAGGTTTAGGTCTATATCTCCTTCTTGGGTCTGTATCAGGTTTGACCCTATCTTAACTACCAGCCTCATCTTTTAGAGCTTTTGTCATTCTTATCCAATAGTTGAACCTGTCCTTTTCTACAAAACCATGTTTTTTGTAAAACTCTAAAGCCCACGAATTTTTGTCTCCCACCCACAGCTCTACGGTATCTAAGCCCCTTTCCTTGAAGTATTGAATGGCTCTTTCCAAAAGCTTTTTTCCTACACCTATTCCTCTGTATTCTGGCAAGACTACCAATTCGTGTATGGCACCCACCACCTTACCTTCCCTCTTGCTAAACCAGTTTCCGTCGCTTGCTATGAACCCCACCTTTTTACCATCCAAAATGGCAACAAATATGCCTGCGACATCCCTTCTGAAAAGCCAGTTAAGATAGGCTAAAACATCTTCTATGTGCGTGTAAGCATATTCTTCTAAGCCCTTGTAGCCTTCTAAGTATATGCGAGCTAATTCTTCTATGCTTTCACTGTTTGCCTTCTCTATGCTTACCATAATTTAGAAAACTCTTTTTACCTTGGTGTCAGCTGGAAGATGTATTTTAAACAGACCGCTTGAGGGTGTAAAGTTTGCGCTGATGTCTATGAGTTCTATCTCGGTGGTGGTCCCATCTTTTTCCTCAACCCTTATGATCTTTGGCATTCCATCTTGGCCCACACTTACCAAAACCCTGTGAAAAAACTCGTCTTTGGCTTTTGGCTTTAATACCAAAAACCTCTTTCCTTCCCTTTCCATCTCTCCCACAAGGTCAAACACCTCACTCAACGGTTTGGAGATCAAAAGAAGCGACTCAATCACCGCAGATTGGTTCCTGTCTATGTGGTCTATTATGGCGCTTTTTTCCGAAGGAGAGTACAGGATTATTTGTCTGCCATCGGATACTATGATGGTCTTTTCTGGTTGTTCGTATTCAAGTCTAAACTTTCCTCCCCTTTGGGCATAAAAGAAACCTTTAGAAAGTTCCTGCTTTGGATACCAAGGATACTTAACCCTTTGGACAAAGGAAGCTTTTAGCACCCTTATTTCCTGAAGTTTCTTTTCTAAGCTTTCAAAGGTCTGAGCAAAAACTAAAAGGGGAATGACAAGCAAAAGCGTTAGTGTCATAGTGTATTATTTTAAATACGTCGGGTGAAAAATTAAGAAAAATGCAAGTTTTCTTGTTAGAAAGCCCTTTGGAGGGCAGGGACTTGTAATATCCTTTTCAATTACATCAGCAGGTGGAGGAAAGGTATAACGCTTTTGGCTTACCTTTATGGGTATGCCATTGGTTATAGCGGTTTCAGAAAAAGCTATGTGCTTGGTTAATTTCTTACCTGACGTATTGGATAGTTTATAATTCCATTCTATGGAATGGAGGTATTTGGTAGTTTTCATAACCGCTCCCAAAGACAGGGGATGGGATATAGCAAACTACATAGTAGAGCAAAAGCTAGGTGCCTGTGTAAATGTGGTATCAGAGGTAAGTTCGGTTTACTGGTGGAAGGGAAATATAGAGAAGGACAAAGAGAGTCTTTTGATTATAAAGACTTCTGTAGAGAAGTTTGAAAAGCTGATAGTTGAAGTTAAAAAGATCCACCCCTACACGGTTCCAGAAATAATAGCCATGCCTATAGTGGGAGGAAATGAAGACTATCTTAAATGGATAGACGATTCCCTTGGGCAATGAGGAGAAAATTCTTTAAAAGGTCTAAGCCTGCTTCAGAAAGTATAGATTCTGGATGAAACTGCACACCAAAAACTGGATACTCTGTGTGTTGCACACCCATTACCTCTCCGTCTTCAGACCAAGCGGTTACTTTTAGAAAAGGTGGTAAAGTGTTTGGGTCTATTACTAAAGAATGATACCTAACTGCGGTAAATGGATTGGGTAGTCCTGAGAATATTCCCTCTCCTGTGTGGCTTATCAGGGATGTTTTGCCGTGCATCAACCTTTTGGCTCTTACTATCTCTGCTCCAAAGGCATAGCCTATGGACTGATGTCCCAAACATACGCCAAGTATCGGATAATCCTTATAAAACTCTCTAATCACTTCCACAGATATACCCGCTTCCTTTGGTGTGCAAGGTCCTGGGGAGATAACTATTGCCTCTGGCTTCATATCCCTTATTTGGTCAAGCCCTATTTCATCATTCCTTTTAACAAAGACCTCAGCACCAAGTATTTGAAAATACTGAACCAAGTTATAAGTAAAAGAATCATAGTTGTCTATCATCAGTATTCTCATCTTAGGATTTCCTCTATCCTTTTTACGACCTCTTCTATTATCCAGTCTGGAGTTGATGCACCTGCGGTTATGCCTACCTTTTCTACACCGGAAAACCAAGCTTCCTCCAACTCCTGAGCGGTCTCTACATGATAACTACGTGGGTTCAAAGAGCGGGATATCTCGTACAACCTCCTCGTATTTCCACTGTTTTTCCCACCAACTATGATCATTACATCTACCTTTGGTGCCAGCTCATAAACATCCTCCTGTCTTTCCGATGTAGCGTTACATATGGTGTTTATAACTTTAAGTTCCTTTGCCCAAAGGGCTAACTCACCAACCACTTCCTTGAAAAACTGCTCATTCTGAGTAGTCTGTGCGACTATACCTATTTTTTCTAAATGCTTAACTTTCTCCAAATCCTCTTTTGTTTCTACTACAATACCCTCTCCACCTGCCTTCTTTAGATAACC
This sequence comes from Thermocrinis jamiesonii, assembly GCF_000702425.1. Lineage (NCBI taxonomy): Bacteria > Pseudomonadati > Aquificota > Aquificia > Aquificales > Aquificaceae > Thermocrinis > Thermocrinis jamiesonii. Next base: position 202,440 of record NZ_JNIE01000004.1, on the reverse strand, counting down.
CAACGTGCCTATAACCTCTGGATGGTTTTTCTCTCCCAACAAAACAACAAAATAGCCTTCTTCCACAAGCTTTTCTACAGCTTGATGAACCGCCTTCACATAAGGGCATGTAGCATCCACAACCTTTAAACCCTTCTTAACGTATTCTATTTCTTTATCAGGGGGAATTCCGTGAGAACGTATTATTACAGTATCACCAGCACTTAGATTTTCTTCTGTTTCCAACACCTCCACCCCTTCCTTTCTCAACCTTTCAACCTCCTGTGGATTGTGGATTAAAGGACCAATAGTCCATATTCTTTTACCTTTGTTTTCCCTTGAAACTTTTTCTGCGATGCTTATGGCTCTTTTCACTCCAAAACAAAACCCAGCGTGCGGTGCAACAATTATCTTAGCCATATTCTAAAAATATAACATCTACTTCTTTGTAGATCATGATTTCACTCAAGCTTACTTTACAAAGGAAAGCCTTCACCGGAAAACCCATCCGTGCAAATAACCTAACAGCCTCTGAAAATTTTCTGTCTACCCTATAGTTGGGAGAGAATACCTTAGCATCCTCCCTTTGCACTACAAAGACAAGCTCAGGTTTTAGTCCTGTTTTAGAAATCTCTATAAGCTTATAGACATGTTTTGTTCCTCTTTCCGTTGGTGCGTCCGGAAACAGTGCGATACCATCTTCCACTAAATTAACAGATTTTGTTTCTACTACAGTGGATGAATACATCAAATCAAATCGTTGATTGCCAAAGGTAGGTTCAAATTTAACAGGAATATCAAGAAACTCTGCATAGAGCTTAGGTGTAATGGTTGAATCTATGCACACAAGAGAGTGTTCCTCTTGCACCAAAAAGACTTCAAAACTATACTTACCAGAGTTCTTTTCACGCAGAAATACCTTCTTACCAGGTTTTAGAAGTTCGGTTAATCGTCCGGTATTTCTTATGTGTGCAAGTAAAGGTTTTTCATCTACTAACACCTCCCCAACGAACCTGTTTATTCTTCTGAGAAATTTTGCCTCTTTAAAGGGCCCTATTTTCATATCTTCTAAAAAGGCCCTACCGGGCGGTAGGGCAAACAAATTTGGGGAGGGAGGGAGGGGGAGGGAGTTTATAACCCCTTAAAAACCCCAACTTCTTAAGCTTTCTAAGTAGATAATATAACATAAAAATTTTTTCTGTCAAGCTATGTTAAGGTAACCTGCTTCACTTTTTCTTGACCAAATTGTAAGACACCCTTAACTTTTTCTTTATGGAAACTCAGTATTCACAAGAAGAGTTAAAAAAAATGCTCCTACTGATCCTACCAGAAGTTCTGGCTGAATATTTTCAGGAGAAAGAAAAGGAAATAAAAGCTATACCTCTGCTTGAGAGACTTATAAGACTTGAAGAAGAACTAAAGGCTTTGAGAGTTATAGAAGAAAATAGGTTCTCCACCACGCTAAGAGAAGTGGATAAAAGGTTTGAGGCAGTAAGCCAGAGGTTTGAAGCTTTGGAGCGGGAAATGCAAGCAAGGTTTGAGGCAATTAACCAAAGATTTGAAGTTTTGCAAAAGGATATGGACAGAAAGTTTGAAATAATGAACCAGAGGCTTGAAGCTTTGGAACGGGAAATGCAAGCGAGGTTTGAAGCGATTAACCAAAGATTTGAAGCGCTTGAGCGCCGTTTGAACTTTATGCAGTGGCTTATAACTGTTGGCTTTTCGTTCTTAGCCCTGATTATAACAATCATAAACTTTACAAAAGGTTAATAAATTTCCTTCAGTATCTCTCTCCCACCGCTGGCTAAAAGCTTTTGGGCTAACCTTTTTCCTACTTCCACATATTCTTCAACTTTTCCTTCCTCCACACCTTCTATAAACCTCTCTCCATTTAAGTCTGAAACAAAACCCTTTATGTATATCTTGTCCGACTCTATCCAAGAAAAGGCTCCTATGGGAACTTGACAGCCTCCTTCTAATTCTCTCAAGAAAGCCCTCTCGCACATAGCTCTCAAATGACTTTCCCAATGATCTAAGGCTTTTACATATTTCTGAACTTTTGGATCATCTTCCCTCGTTTCTATAGCCAAGCTCCCTTGACCGACTGCAGGGATAAAATCCTCTAAAACTTGACTTATGTAAGCTTCTAAACCCATCCTTTTTACTCCCGCATACGCCAACACAATGGCAGAGTATAGCCCTTCCTCCAACTTTCTTATCCTCGTATCTACGTTTCCTCTTAGAACCTCTACTTTGAGATCCTTTCTCTTTCTTTTTATCTGAACTTGTCTTCTTAAGGAAGAGGTACCAACAACTGCGCCAGGAGGAAGCTCTTCCAACTTCTTACCTTCCTTAGATATTAGTACGTCGTAAGGATTCTCTCTTTCTGTTATGGCACAAAGTGTTAAACCATCTGGCAAAACCATAGGAACATCCTTTAGGGAATGCACCGCAAGATCAATCTCTCCTTTCAACAAAGCCTCCTCTATCTCCTTTACAAAAAGCCCTTTACCTCCTATTTTAGCCAGAGGAGAATCTAAAATCTTGTCTCCTGTTGTTGTAATCAACACCAGTTCTACCTTACACCCTAAGGACTCTAACTTTTCCTTTACAAAATTTGCCTGCCAAAGGGCCAATTTACTTTTTCTTGTGCCAAGCCTGAAAAACATTTCCTTCACTCTCCGTAGCGAGCAATTTTAACCTTCTCCGTGGTTATTAGCCCACCTTTTATCATTTTAGCTATTTCTGGAAGGATCTTTTCTATTTTATCTTCGCTGTCTATGATTTCCACCACTATAGGCAGGTCCGAAGAGAACTTAAAGATGCCTGCTTTGCGTATAACGGAGGATTTTCCATAGCCTAATATCCCTCTGAGGACTGTAACACCTGCTATACCCTCTTTTTTACAATACTCAGTTATGTATTTATAGAGAGGTTTGCCTTCCCACCTATCGTCCTCTCCAAAGAATATCCTCAGCAGAACTGCTTCTTCCCACTTCATAACAACCTACCCAGGTTGTAACCCAAGAAGGTAAGAAAAATTCCAACAAAGTTAGTAATAAAGAAGTATAGAAAAAATTTTGCGTATTCCCCATTTACTATAAGGCTAAAGCTTTCATAAGTGAAGGTTGATAGGGTGGTAAAACCGCCAGTAAGACCAGTTATGAAAAAGCCTCTAACTTCGCTTGAAGCGCTTAGCTTCTCCACAAGGTAAGAAAAGAAAAAACCTATAAGAAAGGAACCGATCAAATTTACTGTCAGTGTGCCCAAAGGGAAACCTATACCAAACTTGTCTTGTAAAAACTTTGAAAGCAAATATCTAAGCAAAGATCCTACAGCTCCACCTACCGCTATTGCGAAGAGGATTCCCATACCCACACCCTTTCCACACTAACAAGCCCACGTTTTATGTACCTGCCAAGCTCTTCTAATATACTACTAACACTTTCTTCTTCATCTACAAACTCTATGATCACCGGAAGGTTGTAAGACAACACTTCAATACCCTCGTAATGGTATTCACCAGTAGTGCCATAGCCAAGTAAAGCCTTTAGGACTGTAGCTCCAGCTATGTTTCTTTCTCTCAAAAATTTCAAAAGCTTAGAATAGAGAGGCTCACCCTCTAACTCTTCGTTTTCTTTTATGAATATGCGTGCAAGAACATAACTTTTCTCCTTAATTTGCATAGAGTTATTATACTTTAGATGCTGAAGGTAGCCCTAACCGGAAACATAGGTTCTGGTAAATCTACGATAGCTAAGTTTTTTGAGGATTGTGGTTTTTATGTATATGACGCAGACAAAATAATAAAGGACTTTTACAAGGAAAGAGGTGAGGTATACGAAAGGATTTTGGAGATTTTTGGAAGGGGAATACTTTTAGAAGATGGTATCATAGATACCAAGAAGTTGGCGGATATAGTGTTTTCGGACAAGGAAAAGCTACTAATTTTGGAAAAAGTAACCCATTCAGCTCTTTACAACAAATTAGAACAGATCTTTAAAACCTTACCCAAGAACGCAGTGGCAATAGTAGAAGCCTCCCTTGTTCTGGAAAAAAAGAGTAAAGGTAAGTACGATTTTGTAGTTTTAGTTTATGCTCCCTACGAGGTCTGTAAATTAAGGTCTTTGGCAAGGGGTATGACGCAGGAAGATTTTGAAAGAAGATGGAGGAACCAGATGAATCCGGAGGAAAAGCTGAAGCAGGCTGACTACATAGTGGATAACAGCGGGGATATAGAAAAAGCCAAAGAGAGAGTTAAGACACTTTGCAAAACATTCAAGCTTTTTGCTGAGTTTCAACGTTAGAGGTTCTTAGTTTCATTCTCAATCTACACACTGAACACACATCACCCGTAGTAGGCTCACCACATATTTTGCATGATTTCAACTGAACATCTTTCCTGAACTTAAGCAAGGGTCTTACCTTTCTTATAAACTCCAAGTAGAATCTAAGCTTTGTTCCAGGACTTTCCTCTTCAATCTTTGACATCAAAAGCTTATAGCTTATGGAAGATGCTCCTACCGAATAGGGACACTCGTCTTCTACAAAGTCTATACCAGAGAGAAAGGCATAAAGCGCACTCTCTTTCTCTGTTATCAAACACAGGGGTTTTACCTTTCTAACAAAACCATTACCTTCTTCCAACACTGGATATTGTCTTACCAAATACTCTATGTTCCAAGAAAGCACGTTGCCCATAAGCACTGCACACTCATCATCCAGATTGTGTCCCGTAGCTATTATGGAATAACCAAGCTCTTTTGCATTAAGGTTCATATAATATCTCTTTAGAGTGCCACAAACAGAACATGCGGGTCTGTTTTGAAGCTCTTTTAGAGTTGGTATATCCCCTATGTTCTCTTTGAGACTTATCACATAGAGCTTTCTGCCTATTTTGTCCGCAAAGGCTTTAGCTTTTCTTTCCGAAAGCTCGGAGTATTCTCCTATACCTAAGTTTATGTAAAGGCCATCTGCTTCATATCCAAGCTTCCAAAGGGCGTGCCACAAAGAAAGACTATCCTTACCACCAGAAACTGCTACAAGGATTCTGTCAGACTTTGAAAACATTTTAAAGCTTTTGATAGTCTTCTTTACTCTGTTTTCAAACCACTCTGTGTAATGGGCCTTGCACAAAGCCAACTTGTGATGGGGTAGATAAACTACCGCTTTCTCAGCACACTTAACACATTTTCTCATCTAAATAAATTTTAGTGCTTTTTGATGCATTTCCAAGTGTTGCATCATATGTTGCATCATGCAACACTTTTGAAAAGTAAAACCTTCTAAAAACTTTGAAAATCAAGCTAACAATAAAGGTAATTTTTGGCATTTTTTTTGCAATAAAGATAAGTGAAAAACCTTTAAAGGAGGTGTAAGCTATGGCTACACTTAGCAAGTTGAAAGAGCTCATGTCCATACCTGGAGCCATTGCTGCGGGTGAGTTTTCAGATGATGGTAGGCTTTTGGCTTACTACGGAGAAATTGATGAAAAGTCTGCCGAGATTGCGGCTATGATGTGCGCTGCCAACAAGCTTATGGGTAATATGCAGGCAAAGGGATGGAGCGCCTACACCGGACAGGGAGGATTTTATCCAGTCTATGGCTTTGCGGTTGCGGGAGGCAAATACGCAGCTTGCATAATGGGAAATGTGGGAGTTTTTGTGGAGCTAAGCAAGGCAGACTTTGATAAAACCTTTGAAGTGCTATCCAAATACATTTAAGGAGGTAAAGCCATGGCAAACTTGGACAGACTTATGAGCATAAAAGGTGTTTGGGCTGCTGGGGAGTTTTCCCCAGATGGCAAACTTGTTGCCTATAAGGGCAACATATCCGAAGAGCATGCTGCAATGGCTGCGATGATGTGCGCAGCAAACACCATGATGGCTGAAATGCAAACTCAAGGATGGACAGCCCTTTCCGGACAAGAATGGACACCACTTATAGGTTGGGCTCTGACTGGGCCAAAGTATTCTGTGTGCGTGGTGGGTAATGTAGGCGTCTTTGTCAACAACGACGAAGTGTCCTTCAACGAAGTCTTTAAGGTGCTAAGGGAAGAAGCGGGCAAGTAAAAACATCCCTCGGGGGCGCGCCTGCCCCTTTTTTCGCAGGAGGAAAAAATGTATAAATTTCTTTCGGAGCAGTGGATAAAGGCTTACGCAGAGGAATGGAACAAAAACGAAAAGTTAAAAAATGAGCTAAAGGACTTCTCCGCAAGCATAAAGTATTACATAGAAGGAAGAGAGGGAGATGCGGTCCATCTGATAGTTCAAAACGGAGAAGCAAAGGAAGCAGGAAAGGCAGACAGCAAGAGTTACGACTTTGAGCTATGGGCTAATCTGGAAAATTGGAAGAAGTTAGCTACTGGAGACATGGGGCCAAAGGCTGCTATGCTAACAAAAAGGTTAAAGTTCAAAGGTTCCATGATAACTGCCATGAAATATATGTCCGCTTTTGAGGATAGTTTAAGGATGATGGGAAAAGTTCCCACCGATTGGGAGATAAAATGAGAATTGATGGGGTTTGAAACTTTTGAAAACCTGTTTGAGGGGGTTTTGGTAATAGACAAAAATCTGAGGATAGTTTATGCCAATCCGTCTGCAAAAAGGCTTATAGGTAAGGATCTAAAAGCAGGGGAGGAGTGCAGGGGGCTTTTTTCCATATGCAACAGCTGTCCCGCAAGCTTAGTTTTTGAAGAGAGAGAAGGGCTTCAGGTTTATGATGTAGAAATCTGGAATAAAAGGCATGTTTGTTGGAGCATGAGCCTTTTGGATGATGGCTACCTGGTAGAAACCTTTAGGGATGTTACAAACGTGGTTCATTGCATAGTGGAGGCAGAAAGGCAAAGGTCCTACAAAGAAGCCATACTTAACTCCATAGTAGAGGCTATATTGGTGGTGGATAAAGATGGTTTTGTTTTGGAGCACAATAAAATAGCCCATCGTATGCTGTGTAGAGATTACGAGGAGAATCTGGTAGGAAAGAATGTGAAAGAATTGATAGAATTGTCTATAGAAGAGCTTCCGCCAGAGGGCGAAAGGGCAGACGTTTATATTCAAACTCCCTGTGGAAAACAAAAAGCTTCTGTGCTTGTCTCTCCAATGAGCTCTGGCTTTGGCTATGTGGTATCTTTATATCCTATTCAAGAAGTTCTAAGCTGTAACTTTGGAGAAGAAAATACTATAGTTTTTAAAAGTCCCTCTTTCCAAAAGGTTTTAGAACTAGCCCAAAGCGTGGCTGAATATCCCACAAACGTGCTCATAGAAGGAGAAACAGGAACTGGTAAGTCTTTGCTTGCTAAGTATATTCATTACATGTCTCCAAGGAGAGACAAACCTTTTGTAAAAGTAAATTGTGCAGCTATTCCCGAAGGCTTATTGGAAGCTGAACTTTTTGGATACGTAAAGGGCGCTTTTACTGGTGCGGTAAGGGATAAACCTGGAAAAGTAGAGCTGGCAGATGGTGGAACTCTGCTTTTGGATGAGATCGGAGATATGCCACTGAGCCTTCAGGCAAAGATCCTTCACTTAGTTCAAGAAAAGGAGTTTGAAAGACTTGGAGACACAAAACCACGTAAGGTAGATGTAAGAATTATAGCAAGCACGAACAAAAATCTTAAAGAGTTAGTTCAAAAAGGACTCTTTAGAGAGGATCTATATTACAGACTAAGTGTTATAAGAATTTACATTCCACCTTTGAGAGAAAGGTTGGAAGATGTTCCCATTTTGGTAAATCACTTTATTCAGAAGTTTTCAAAGGCTTACCGTAAAAAGATAAAGGGAATATCTTCCGATGCTATGAAGGCTTTACTTTCTTATCCTTTCTACGGAAATATCAGAGAGCTTGAAAATATTATAGAAAGGGCGGTTATAACTGCGAGGGGGACGCTGATAAACTTAGAGGATCTTCAGTTGGATGTCCAAAGGAGGGAAGATCTGGAAGAGGAAAAAGAGAGGATAAAAAAAGTGCTTGAACAAGTGGGAGGAAACAAAACGCTTGCATCCAAAATCCTGGGAATGCACAGGACTACCCTTTGGAGAAAAATGAGGGAACTTGGTTTGTGATTTTGATATAATTTTTAACTATATCCGGGGTAGCTCAACGGGCAGAGCGGGTGGCTGTTAACCACCAGGTTGGGGGTTCGAGTCCCTCCCCCGGAGCTTAAGAAAAATGATAGAAATAAAAGGAATAACCTTACCTGTGATATTGATAAGGGTAGATCAAGGGGCGGAGGAATCAGAGGTATTCGAGCGACTGGAGAAGTTTTTAAGTTCCAAACTTTCCGAAGGTGCTTATTTTTTGGTAGAGGGGGACGGAGATTTAACAAAAAAGATTGAGCATTTCCTGATTAAAAAGAGCCTAAGAAACATAAGAAAGATAAAAGCGTCTTTTGAAGAAAAAGCTGTAAATAGACTTCTCGTAGTAGAAAAACATTTAAGATCTGGGCAGAAAATAGAGCACAATGGGGATGTGCTTGTGCTTGGAAACGTAAATAAAGATGCACAGATAATAGCAACTGGGAACATAATCGTAATGGGTACTCTTAGAGGCATAGCGGTGGCTGGTGCCCTTGGTGATGAAAGCGCAGTAGTAGTAGCTCTGCGTATGGAACCTCAGCAAATAAGAATCGGAAGAAAGATAGCCATATCAAACGAAGAGGAAAGAGTGTCCCCTGGCTATCCGGAGATTGCAAAAGTGGAAGGTGGTGCTATAATTCTTGAAAGGGTATGAAAGCATGACTGAGGTATTAGTGGTCACGTCTGGTAAGGGTGGCGTTGGAAAGACAACCATTACTGCTAACTTGTCTATAGCCCTTGCAAAAATGGGAAAAAAGGTGCTATGTATGGATGCAGACATAGGTCTTAGAAACTTAGATATGATTCTAGGCTTAGAAAATAGGATAGTTTATGACGTGCTTGACGTTTTGGAAGGAAGGGTGTCTTTCCACAAGGCTTTAGTGAAGGACAAAAGGGGTTTTAGTGTCTGGCTTTTGCCAGCCAATCAAACAAAAAATAAAGATGCGGTCGATCCAGAAAAATGGCTTAGTCTTGTGAACGAGATAAAAGAATCAAACCAGTATGACTATATATTTATAGATTCCCCAGCTGGTATAGAAAGGGGTTTTCAAATAGCAGCCTCCCCGGCCGATGTTGCTCTGGTGGTGGTAAATCCTGAAGTTTCCTCAGTAAGAGATGCGGATAGAATAATAGGTATGTTAGAAAATATGGGCAAAACGGACTACAAACTGATTATAAACAGAATAAGATGGGATGCGGTAGATAAAGGTCAAATGCTCTCGGTGGATGATGTTGTGGAGATCCTTAGAGCTCCACTAATAGGCGTTATCCCAGAGGAGCCAAAAATGGTGGACTATACCAACAGAGGGGAACCTATTGTGCTTGAGGATGATTATCCAGCTTCAAAAGCCCTTATGGATATAGCTAAGAGAATATTGGGGGAAGATGTACCTATGGTTTTTCATGGAAAAAAAAGGAGCTTCTTTGAAAAACTATTTGGGAGATAAGCGTAATGTTGGATTATATTTTTAGGTTTAGGCGTAGTAAAAGCAAGGACGAAGCAAAAAGGAGGCTTACTTTAGTCCTTTCCTACGAAAGAAGAGGGCTTCCCCCAAATTTTGTAGAAAAATTGAAAGATGACTTAGTGTATGTTTTTTCCAAATACTCTCAGTTTGATATAGACAAAATCGAAGTTGATATAAAGAGGGAAAGAGAAAACTTCGATGAACTTTGGATTAGCATACCCTTCAAGCAATGAAGGTTTTCCTTATAGACCTTGATGGTGTTTTGGTAGGGGACAAAAAATTAAACCCTTTGAATGGAGCTAAAGAGTTTTTGGAAAAGCTTGAGTCTGAAAAAATTCCATTCAGGATAGTTTCCAACAACTCAACAAGACCACCGTCAGAATTGGTAAAGCTTTTAAATGAAAAAGGTTTGAGGATCAAAGAAGAAAACTTTTTAACACCGTTGAAAATATTACCTATGTATTTAAAGTCTGTTGGCGTTCAAAGTTTGCTTTTGATAGGTATGGAGTCGGTGGAGAGGTATCTTAAGGAAGAGGGCTTTGAAGTGGTGAAGGATCACAGAGTTCAGGCGGTGGTAATAGCCCAAGACAGAAATTTGGATTTTCAAAAATTAAAACTGGCAGTATCTGCGGTTTTTCTGGAAGGGGCAAAGATTATCCCAGTAAACCTAAGCAGGATAGTAAAGGATGATGATGGACTTTACTTTCCAGGAGCAGGATCTATAGCTATGATGCTAAAGCATGCTACCAACTACCAGGGAGAGCTTCCTAACCTTGGAAAGCCTTCTGAGGAGTTTTTGAATTATGCTTTGGAGGGGTTGGAAAGGGGCGAAGTTTATCTTATAAGCGACGATATATACACAGACCTGATAGGAGCAAAGAAGCTTGGATGGATAAAGACCGTGTTTATGACCACGGGTAAATACAGAAAAGAAGAGCTCAAAAAAGCAAACTTTGAACCAGATTATACCTTCGATTCGCTTGAAGAGCTGACCTCTACTTTGTTAGGTTAAAATCATACTTTTAAATGAAGATCTTAATCCTTGGGAGCGGTCCAAACAGGATAGGTCAGGGCATAGAGTTTGACTATGCATGCGTGCAAGCCATCTTTGCGCTAAAGGAAGAAGGTATTCAAACCATAATGATAAATTGCAATCCAGAAACTGTTTCCACAGATTACGATACAGCGAACAAACTCTACTTTGAGCCAGTGGTTTTGGAAAATGTGTTGGAAGTCATAAGAAAGGAAAATCCTGACGGTGTTTTAATACAGTTTGGTGGGCAGACACCACTTAAGCTTTCCATACCACTGAGAAACTTGGGTATTCCTATACTTGGCACCGATCCGGAAAGCATAGATATAGCCGAGGACAGGGAAAGGTTCAGAGAATTGATGAACAAGCTCAACATTAGACAAACAGAAAGTAGGACCGCAAGAACAAAAGAAGAGGCTTTAAGATGTGCAAGAGAAATAGGTTATCCACTTCTTGTGAGGCCTTCTTATGTGCTCGGTGGTAGAGCCATGAGGATAGTTTATGAGGAAGAAGAGCTGTTGGATTACCTTGAGGAAGCTGTGGAGGTGAGTTACGAAAGGCCCATACTTTTGGACAGGTATCTATCAGACAGCGTGGAAGTGGATGTGGATGCCATAGGAGATGGAGAAGACTTTCTAATAGGTGCGGTTATGGAACACATTGAAGAGGCAGGTGTTCACTCTGGTGACAGCGCTGCATCCATCCCACCTTACACGCTAACAGAAGAAGTAACCCAAGAGATAAAGGAGAAAACCAAGCTGATAGCTAAGGCTCTTAAAACAAAGGGGCTTATCAACCTTCAGTTTGCGGTAAAGAACGGAGAGGTTTATGTGCTGGAGGTTAATCCAAGAGCGTCAAGGACTATACCTTTTGTAAGCAAAAGTATAGGCTATCCTTTGGCAAAGCTTGCAGCTAAGGTTTGCATTGGTAAAAAACTAAGGGACTTAGTTCCGGAAGTTTTTGAAAGGCTCAAAGAAGGCAAAGCTCATTACTGTAGTGACTTTTTACCAAAGGACTGGGAATACTATACAGTCAAGGAGGTGGTCTTTCCGTGGAACAGGTTTCCTGAAGTAGATCCGGTTTTGGGGCCTGAAATGAAAAGCACCGGCGAAGTTATGGGAATAGACAAGAAATTTGGGTTGGCTTACTACAAAAGTCAGCTTGCAGCTGGTAATAAATTGCCAACGGAGGGAAGAATATTTATAAGTGTAGCTGATAGGGATAAGCCTAAGGTAGTTGATTTGGCAAAAGGTTTTATTGATCTCGGATTTGAAGTGCTTGCAACTTCTGGAACGTATAAGTTTTTGAAAGAAAGGGGAGTTGATGTAAAACACGTGTTAAAAGTTTCGGAAGGAAGACCTAACGTAGTTGATATGATAAAAAATTCAGAGGTGCATGCGGTGATAAACACGCCCACTGGCAGACGTGCAAGAACGGATGCTTACCACATCAGAAGGGCTACAGTTCAGCAAGGGATCCCATACACAACCACTGTGAGGGGTGGATATGCAATGCTCGAGGCTATAAGGTGTTATTTGGAAAGCGGTAAAAGGCTAAAAGTGTATTCTTTACAGGAGGTATTTGGTGAAGTATAGATACAAACCTTACACCTACAGAGAAAGAAAAAGTCCCCTGTTAATAAGGCTTATAAGGAGATTGGCCATACTCTCCTTAGTTTTTATCAGCTTTTATGTGCTTTTTTTGTCTATTAGTGCAGAACCTGAAATTGAAAACGTAGAATCCTTGAAACTTATACCCGCAGAGGGTAACTATGTTTTAAGGGCAAGCAATGCAAAAATAAAGGAAGTGGAGCTGTTAATAGAACAAGAAGGGAAATCTTACTTAGTGTTAAAGGAAAAATTTCCCCAAGGAACGGAAAAGATAGAGGTAAGGATAAATAGCAAATCTATGGGACTTAAAGAGGGGAAAGCGGTTGTCAATCTCAAGGTAAGTTCTGGCTTTTTAAGAACCAAGAGTTACACCTTAGATGCGGACATAGATTTAACTCCACCATCTTTGGAAGTTGTTTCTTATTCCCAAGATGTTAGCCAAGGCTCTACAGTTGCCATAAAGGTTAAAAGCGACGGATCTAAGGTAGATCTTGAGACAAACGGACTTAAGGTTAGCATGACGCCTTTAAAGGAAAATCAGTATTTTGCCTTGGTTCCTGTTCCTTTAGATGGAGAAAGGCTGGAGATAAATTTGACCGCACAGGACTTAGCGGGGAACAAAACCAGCAAAAGCTTAAATCTTGCTGTAAGGAAGAAATACTTTAAAAAAGAGCATATTAGACTGACTGATGATCTTATAAATTCGGTCATCTATCCACTTTTGGGGGAAGAAGCCAAAGGTTTAAGCCCTGAGGAAGCCTTCAGAAAAATCAACGAAGATTGGAGACACAAAGACATACAGAAAATATCCCAAATATGTAAAGAAAGCGAGCAGTCAAAACTCTGGAATGGTGAATTTATACAACTTCCAAAAAGTAAGGTAATATCAGATTATGGAATTGAAAGGTTTTATTACTATGAGGGCAAGCAGATAAGCTACAGCAGACATATGGGTTATGACTTTGCTTCTGTTGAGCAAGCTCCGGTGTTGGCTTCAAACGATGGGGTGGTTGTCTTTGTTGGAAATCTTGGAATATACGGCAACACGATTATCATAGATCATGGTCTTGGACTCTTTAGTCTTTATGGACACCTTTCAAACACTTCAGTAAAAGAAGGTCAGTTTGTAAAGAAGGGAGAGGTTATAGGGAACACGGGTAAAACAGGTCTTGCCTTTGGGGATCATTTGCACTTTGGTATTATCGTCCATGGCTATGAGGTAAATCCTATCTATTGGTTGGATGCAAGGTGGATAAAGAATAACATAGAAAGTATCCTTGAGCGATGGTAAAAAAGCTTGTAAGAGAGTTGGCTTTAATCTTACTACCCCTTATATCCTTCGCCCTCAGGATAATCGGAAGAACCATAAGATGGCAAAACCGATATGACTTTGAAAAGGACAGGGGAAAGATATACGCACTTTGGCACGGATATGCTTTGGGTTTGGCTCTGTTTGGTATGGATAGGGGCATTGTGGTATTGGTAAGTAGATTCAGAGACGGGGACATAGCGGATGGTATTCTAAAAAGGCTTGGTTTTGAAACTGTTAGAGGTTCTACGGAGAATGGTAAGGGGGAAAAGGGAGGTAGAACTGCGATTTTGAAACTTATAGAGCTTTTGAGAAATGGTAAGAACATAGCAATTACCGTAGATGGTCCAAAAGGTCCAGCCTTTAAAGTCAAAGAGGGGGTTGTTTTTTTGGCTAAGAAAACTGGAGCAGGGATTGTTCCTGCTTGTGTAAAGTTTGAAAAGTGCAAAAGGTTAAACACTTGGGATAGGCTAATAGTACCTTACCCTTTTACAAAGGGTTGGCTTTTGGTAGGAAAAGAGATAAAAATTGGAGAGTCTGATGATTTGGAAGAAAAGTTAATGGAGCTGGAAAGAGAACTTCTCAGGCTTGAAAGTTTATCCTGCGGTAGTCCAGGATAAGATCCCAAAAACATTCCCTTTTCGTCAAAGATGAAGGTGGAAGGAAGAAAGACTATTTTGTAGTATTCGTTGAACCTTACCTCTGGGTCCAAAAGCGTGATAAATTCTGGTTTAATTCCTATTTCTTTGTATGAATTTATCACGTCCTCTTTAACCATCGCAACTGCATAGGATATAACGTATAAGTCCTTTCTACTCTTTGATATCTCGTTGAGCAGTTTTAGATCCTTTGCATGTCCTACGCACGTTCTGCTCCACACGTAAATAACAACCTTTTTCCCTCTTAGCTCTTTTAAGGATAACTTCTTACCTTCAAGGGTTTGAACTATTATGGGAGGAATGCTCTGCCTTTCACCACAAGAAAAGGCAAGAAAGAGAGCAATTGCTATTATAACCTTCACACTCTCGCAAGGATCTTCTCTTTAAAGTCCGACAGGGTAGGTTTTATCCTTATAGTTTCCTTCAACTGTCCTTCTAACACTTCCAAGGTCTTGTAGCCGTTTCCTGTAATGTAGACCACTACCGTTTCGTCAGGTTTGAATACGCCCTTTTGGGCTAACTTTTTTAGAACCGCTATGGTGGTTCCACCCGCAGTTTCTGTGAATATTCCTTCCGTCTCTGCCAAGAGCTTTATGCCCTCTATGATCTCTTCGTCTGTTGCGGTTTCCCAGTCTCCTCCACTTTCTTTGGTAACTTGCAAAGCGTATATGCCATCTGCAGGATTGCCTATGGCTATGGATTTTGCTATGGTGTTTGGCTTAACAGGTTTTATGTAGTCCCTTCCTTCTTTCCAAGCTTGGGCTATGGGACTGCAACCTTCCGCTTGAGCTCCATAAACTCTTGTTTTTAGCTCATCTATTAAACCTACGAGCTTCATTTCCTTCAAGCCTTTCCATATTTTGGTAATCAGGGAACCGGAAGCGGCTGGTGCTACCACAGCATCCGGCGCTCTCCATCCAAGTTGTTCCACCACCTCAAAGGCAAGGGTTTTTGAACCTTCTGCATAGTAAGGTCTTATGTTTATGTTAACAAAGGCCCAATAGAGTTCATTGGCTATTTCTGAACATAACCTGTTTACGTCATCATAGTTACCCTCCACTGCCACAACTGTGGGAGAGAAGACCAAGCTTCCGTATATTTTTTGAGATTCTAAGTTTGCGGGTATAAAGACAAAACAGTTTAGACCTGCCTGTGCGCTGTGAGCTGCTACGGAGTTTGCTAAATTGCCCGTAGATGCGCATGCAGCGGTGTCAAAACCAAACTCTACAGCCTTTGAAAGAGCAACAGAAACCACCCTGTCTTTAAAGGAAAGGGTAGGATGATTCACCGAGTCGTCCTTTATGTATAGCTCTTTTAAGCCCAGTGCCTTTCCTAAGTTTTCCGCCTTTCTAAGGGGGGTAAATCCCGCTGTAAGTCCAACCTTAGGTTCTTCTACTGGCAAAAGGTCTATGTATCTCCACAGGCTCTTTGGACCTTTTTCTATCTTTTCCTTAGAGATGTTTTTCTTTATTTCTTCGTAATCATAGACCACCTCCAAGGGACCAAAGCAAAACTCACAAACATGTATAGGCTCTATAGGATATTCCTTTCCACACTCTCTGCACTTTAAACCTTTCACCTTAGCCATAGTTTAACTATTATAAGATAAAACACACGCTTTGAGTGGTATTTGCTTCCTTTTATTTACCTTCTTTAAACCACTATTTGCGTTCCTATCCCTTCGTCGGTGAAAACCTCTAATAGAATGGAGTGAGGTAACCTACCGTCTATGATATGGACCTTTCTAACTCCGTTTTGCAGAGCTTCCACACAGCTTTTCAACTTAGGAATCATGCCACCTTTAACAATTCCTTCCTGTATTAACCTTGAAACTTCGTCAATTTTAAGTGTTGATATCAGCCTACCTTCTCCATCTTTGACCCCTTCTGTATCTGTTAGGAATATGAGCTTTTCTGCATTTAATGCTTGGGCTATCTTTGAGGCGCATATGTCCGCATTTATGTTGTAAGCTTCACCACCTTCTCCTACTCCCACAGGCGCTATTACTGGAATATAGCTCTTTTCCAAAAGGGTTAGCAGTAGTTCCGCATTTACCTCTTCCACATCTCCCACAAAACCTAAGTCCTCCTCTGGCACTGGCAATCCTAAGTCCCTGAAATACCTTTCTTTATCCAACTTTCTCGCCTTTATCAGATTTCCATCCCTTCCAGAAAAGCCTACCGCATAGATGGGCTTTTTGGTGTGCGTATTTATAAGGGCTACTATGTCTTTGTTTATATCTCCCGAAAGGACCATCTCCACCACGTGCATGGTCTCCTGATCGGTCTTTCTAATACCACCTATAAAGTGGGGTTTGTGGCCGAGCTTTTCCAAAATCTGGCTTATTTGAGGACCCCCTCCATGAACAACCACCACCTTTATACCCACATAAGCCAAAAGCACCACATCCCTTGCAAAGCTATCCCTTAGCTCATCGTTGAGCATGGCAGAACCACCATACTTTATTACAAAAACTTTTCCATAAAACTTCCTTATGTAGGGTAAAGCGGACTGAAGTATCTTTGCCCTATATAATGCTTCTTGCATGGACCATCCTTTTTATGCTTGCACCAAGACTGTTTAGTTTTTCCTCCAAACGCTCATAGCCCCTATCTAAGTGATGGATCTCTTTTACAACTGTGGTGCCCTCTGCTATCAGACCCGCTAAAACTAAGCTAGCACTCGCCCTAAGGTCTGTAGAAAATACCTCCGCAGCGCTTAACTTATCCCGTCCGATAATTACCGCTGTTTTCCCTCTTAGCTTTATGTTTGCACCCATTCTTTGAAGTTCATTTACATGCTGAAATCTGTTTTCAAAAATGTTCTCTGTTATCTGAGAAACTCCATCCGCAATACAACAAAGAACCATAAACTGGGCTTGCATATCCGTTGGAAAACCTGGATACTCAGAGGTGGATATTTCCAACGGATATATCTTGCCTTTACCTATTACCCTAAGCTTATTCAAACCGATGATCTCTATTACCGCTCCAGCTTCCCTTAGTTTTTCCAACTGGCTTCCCATATGTTCTGGACGCACACCTTCTAAAATCACATCTCCGCCGGTTATAAACCCAGCGACTGCCAAAGTTCCTGCTTCAATTCTGTCCGGTATTACTGTATGCTCAAATCCTTTTAACTCAGGATTACCCTTTATTACCATAGTTCTTCCCTCTACCTCAATATCCACACCCATTTTTCTTAATACTTCTACTAAATCCATAACCTCCGGCTCTAAGGCTACGTTTCTGAGAATGCTCCTTTTGTCGCACCTACTCAAAAACATAAGGGCATTTTCTGTCCCAGTGACGGTTATGACCTCAAAGGTATGTTCCACCGGTTTTATTTTTTTAACTTCCATATGAAGGTAGCCATTCCTTATGTTTATGGACGCACCACCCTTTTCAAAAACTTTAAGATGTTGGTCTATAAGGCGTGCTCCTATGGAACAACCTCCTGGCATACCTACCACTGCCTTACCCAAACGCGCCAAAAGGGGTCCAGCTATAAGTATGGATGCCCTCATCCTTCTAACTAAGTGATCTGGTGCAATATAGCTTTTTAGCTCCTTAGCCTCTGCAAAAAGGATGTGATCTTCAAACTTTACATTTACTCCCGTTATCTCCAAAAGCTCAATTGCATTCTTCACGTCAAGAAGTTTTGGCACATTTCTTACTGTGCAAGGTTCCTTCGTCAAAAGGGTAGCCATCATGATGGGCAAGGATGCGTTCTTTGAACCGGAGATTTTAACCTTACCTTTTAGCCTTTTCCCTCCTTCAACTAATAGAAACTCAGAGCTTAATAATGTGGTGTTTGTCATCTTTCTTGATGACTATTTTAACCACTTCCCACAGTTTTGAGTAGTATATAGTTACACCGTTGTCTTCTTCCACATAGTGATGGGGCTCTTCTGAATAAACTACAACTATCTTCTCTTCATCCTCAAAAACCATGGGATAGTTCATAAATCGTATTTTACCAAAGTTATAGACCTATGTCTTCGTATATTTCTTCCTTAGATGGGACTTTTTCCAAAGACTTAGCCCTTGAAGCGTAATACATAACGGGTATAAGCACTAAGGTAAGCGTGGTGGAGCCTATGGTTCCGAATATCAAGGATATGGCTAAGCCATTGAAGATAGGGTCAAAGATGATGACGAAAGAACCTACTATTATGGCTATGGCGGTAAGCAGTATAGGTCTTGTTCTTACTACTCCCGCTTCCACAACCGCCAAATGTAAAGGCACTCCTTCCTTTATCTTTTCCTCCGCAAAATCTACAAGTAGGATAGAGTTTCTCACTATTATACCTGCAAGGGCTATAAAGCCTATCATAGACGTTGCGGTAAAGAATGCTCCCATCAAAAGATGCCCGGGAACTATACCTACCAAAGTGAGAGGAATGGGAGCCATGATAATGCCAGGTATTTTAAAGTCTTTGAACCATCCGAGTATGAGAACATACATAACAAATAGGGCTACACCAAAGGCAAGACCTAAGTCTCTGAAAACCTCTAAGGTAATGTGCATCTCTCCATCCCACTTTACGTAAATGCGGTCCTCTATGAGTGGTAAGCTCATCCAAAGTTCTTCGGGCTTTCCGTATTGGGTGGATATAGAAAGCACATCCTTTCTTACGTCAAGTATGCCATAGAAAGGCGCTTCTTCCCTTCCAGCGACATCCCCTATAACATAGACTACCCTTCTTAGGTTTTTGCGGTATATATCCTGCGGTGTGTCTATTTGCTGTATTTCCACAAGCTCAGAGAGCGGCACTAACCTTCCTTCCCTTGTGGGAATCTTCAAAGTTAGCAACAGCTCCGGAGTTCTATATTTTTCATCAAGTCTTAGGATTATTGGAGTATGCTCTGTGTCCGTATTTTGAAGCAGTCCTACACTGTGTCCGTGGATCAAGGCGGTTAGGGTATAAACCAGCTCTTCTTTATTTAGCCCTGCAAGTTTCAGCCTATCTTCCTTTGCCTTTAGGACAAACATCTTTGTAGGTGTCCTTAGGTATATACCTTCGTCTGTTATGGATTGGGAGTTTTTGAATATTTCCAGAATTTTTAGGGCGGTTTCTTCTTGAACCTTAAGGTCTGGACCATAGACTTCTGCTACAATGGGGGACAATACGGGTGGGCCTGGAGGCACTTCCACTACCGCTACATACTTTGCACCGTATTTTTTGGCTATTTCATGAACCGCAGGCCTTATCTTTTTGGCAAAGTCATGAGATTGATCTTTCCTCAATTGCTTATCCACTAAATTAACTTGAATATCTGCCAAGTTCGGGCTCTGTCTTAGGTAGTAGTGTCTAACCAAACCATTGAAGTTAAAAGGAGAAGAGGTGCCCACATATATCTGATAGTTTCTGACTATACTCTGCTTTGATATGTAATCTCCTATAGCCTTTGCCAGCTCAAGGGTTTTCTCTTTTGGTGTTCCATCAGGCATGTCTATTACGATCTGCAGTTCGCTCTTGTTGTCGTAAGGTAACATCTTAACCACCACAGCCTTTGTAAGAAGAAGTCCCACTGAAAGTGCCATAAGGCCTAAGGTAAAGCTGTAAAAGGCGTATCTTTTTGGTTTGCTAACAAGCAAGGGAACTATTATCTTTGCGTATATCTTCCAAAACTTGGTTTCCTTTAGGTTTATATGTTGATGCTCTTTTTTGTCAAAATCACCTTTTAGGAATATGTAAGAAGCCCAAGGGGTTATGATAAATGCAACCAACAAGGAGAAGAACATGGCGACAGAAGCGTTTATCGGAATGGGTCTCATGTATGGACCCATCAAACCCGTGACAAAAGCCATGGGCATAAGGGCAGAAATTACCGTAAAAGTAGCAAGTATGGTTGGGTTTCCTACTTCGTCAGTTGCCCTAACTATGGCTTCCTTAGGATACTTTGCCAGCTTTAATTCAAACCATCTGTGTATGTTTTCTACCACCACTATGGCGTCATCTACCAAAATACCTATGGCAAATATCAGCGCAAATAGGGTGACCCTATTTAAGGTAAAGCCAAGCACTTCACTTATAAAGAGAGCTATGGCAAGAGTTACAGGCACCGCAATACCAACCACTATGGCTTCTTTGTATCCAAGAGCAACAGCCATCAGCAAGATAACAGAGGCGGTAGCTATGAACAGCTTTTTGAGAAGCTCATCAGACTTTTCTTTTGCAGTTTTTCCATAATTTCTGGTTACTTCTATGTTTATGTCCTTTGGAAGTTTTTTGGCTTTTAGATACTCTACCAGCTTTAAGACTTCATTTGCGACATCTACTGCGTTGGTTCCTTTTCTCTTAGAGATCGCTATGGTAACCGCCGGGTGGAGCTCACCAGGTTTTACACCATCCACAGCTCCTGCAGGTCCAAAGCCCATAAGCACATAGTCCTTTATCTCCGACGGACCATCCAACACATGCGCCACATCCCTTAGGTATACAGGCCTGCCCTGAAAGACTGTCAAAACTACGTTTTCCACGTCTTTCTTTGATTCAAAAAAGACTCCTGTTCTTACCCTGTATTCGTAGTTATTCTGCAAAAGGGTTCCGCTGTATGCCTGAACATTTGCACTCTTTAGCACATTGGCTACATACAATGGAGAGATTCTATAGTGTTCTAGTTTCTTAGGGTCTAAGATTACCCTTATCTCCCTTGGCCTACCACCCACTATGAAAACATCCGCCACATTTTCTATCTTCTTTATCTCGTTTTCTAAGCTTGCGGCAATGCGCCTGAGGTCATACCAGTCGTAATTTTTGCCCCAAAGTGTGAGGGTAAGTATAGGAACATCGTCTATGGATTTGGGTTTTATAAGGGGTGGGAGTATTACTCCAGGAGGTGCCAAGTCCATGGCGGACATCATCTTTGTGTTTAGGTCCACCAAGGCCTTTACTGGGTCCGTTCCCACATAGAACCTTGCGGTAACTACCGCCATACCCTCCGTTGCGTAGGAGTATATGTATTCAATGTCTTTTAGTTCCCACAGCTTTTTCTCTAAGGGAACAACCACCCTTCTTTCTACTTCTTCAGGAGTAGCTCCAGGATAAGAGATCATTATGTCTATCATAGGAACCACTATTTGGGGCTCTTCTTCCTTGGGTGTGGTGATTATCGCAAAGACACCCAAGGCTAAGGATACCAGTATAAGGATAGGTGTGAGCTTGGAGTCTATGAAGTAGTTGGCTAACCTACCTGCAAGTCCATACATAATCAGCCTCCAACCTTACACCCTTGGCAAGCTTTCTCTACGCCATTTATAACGATCCTTTCCCCTTCTTCTACACCGCTCAACACCTGAACCTTATCATTTATCTCCTCTCCAAGCTTTACAAACCTGAGTTCAAGCGTGTTGTCTTCCTTTACTACCCAAAGGCCCGTAAAGTCAAAGTGCTTAACTATAGCAGATTTGGGAACCAAAAGCACAGGACCCTTCTCTGGAATAAACACGCTTGCCAACATACCGCTTCTAATTCCGTCTGAAGGTATAGAGAGCTTTACCTTAAAGGTTCTCGTAGCAGGGTCTATGGCTCCAGAAACTTCCACCACTTTACCTTCTAAGACGCGTCCATCTACCGCAACTTTGAAGCGATCTCCTACTTTTACCTTATTTATGTATCTTTCAGGCAAAAAGACCTCCACCTTGTATGGACCACTTTCAAGTATGATTAGGGGTTGTCCGGGAACTGCCAAATCTCCCACATCCACCATTTTGGAAACAACACATCCCGCAAAAGGTGCGGATATGTTCGCATAGGACAAATTGTGAGCTAGCGCATTCTTTTGAAGCTCTACTGCTTCCACACCCGCCCTTGCTTGTTCAAGCTGAGCTTTGGCAGACTCAAATTGAGCCTTTATCTGATCAAACTCCTGCTGGGTTATGGCTGATTCTTTTAGAAGATTTAGGTATCTTTCGTAAGTTTTTTTGATGGCTTCGTAGTGTGCCATAGCGGATTTATAAGCAAACTCGGCCTGCTCTTTCTGTTTCTCAAAAGCTTGCACCTGGGATTGTATGTCCCTTGCGTCTAAGCTTACCAACAACCTACCAGCTCCTACACAATCACCCTCCTTTACGCTTACGCTCACCACTCTGCCCATTAGCCTACTTGAGACCTCTGCCCTCTTGTCAGCTACAACTGTCCCTGTATAGGCATAATCTATCTGCTCTAACCTCTCCACTTGTCCTATTTCTAAACCTTCAATTAATCTTACTTCTTGCACCACCTCTTTTGTGGGAATCCTTTCCCTCAAAAAACCACCAAGCCAAAGAATGCTGAGCAGTATAACTACCAAAAAAAGGATATACTTTAAGTATCCTTTCATTTTTTGACCTCCAAAATTGTGCCCATGGAGTAATTTAGCTGAGCTATTGTTTTCCAACACTCTGTTAATGCCTTAATCTCCTCAAACCTTGCCATGTCCAGCTGAGTTTGGGCGTCCAAAAGGTCCACCATACGAGCCAAACCGTTTTTATATCTTACTTCCATTACCCTTACCACCTCTTTGCTTGCCCTCACCCTTTCTTTGGCAGAACTTAATGCGCTAAGAGTTTTATGATACTCAGCAATGGCTCTATCTACCTCAAAGCCTATCAGGTCCTCCATACCCTTTATTCTTTCTTCCATAGCCCTTTTTCTTTCCAGATGTGCCCTTGCTTTGTTTAGCGTGCTAAGGCCCGTATCAAAGGTTAAAGAAACACCAAGCATGAGCATGTATCCTTTGCCGTCTGCACCAAAGGGATGATCCTTGGAATTTAGAAAGTAAAAGGCGCCCGCATATACCTGAGGAAGGTTGTTTGAGACTTCTAAATTGTAGTATTCACCAAAAAGTTCTGCCCTCTTTCTCATAGCCTTTAGATCCTTCCTTCTTTGAAGAGCGGTTTCCTTGCTATCTTTTACCTCAATCATCGGACACTCTTTTATGTCTTCCACGTCAAACTTTCCAAGTTCAGTTCCCACCACTATCTCCAATGCCCTTTTGGCAACTTCATAATCCTTTTTGGACGCATTCAACCTTTCCTTCGCCTGTTCCACATAAACCTTTGCCCTAAGTACATCCGAAAGCAAAGCTATACCTACTCTGTGCATCTCCTCCGCTAACCTCTGGTGCTCCATAGCGTCTTTTAAAGCTTGCTCGGAAACTTCAATGGCTTTTTTCGCAAGCACCGCATTTAGGTATGCGTCATACACCTTTAAGGCTATTTCCTCCTTTTTACGGAAGTATTCGTATTCAAGAGCGGAAAGGTTTAACCTTGCGATCCTTTCGCCTATTTGAACCTTACCACCTAACCATATGGGTATCTCAAAACCTACCTTTGTCTCAAAGTTGTTTATAGCCTTTGGGTTGTTAAGGCGATTCGGGTCAAAGTCTTGCAAAGTTATACGTTTTTGGTTTAACCTGCTCATAAAGCTATACGCTGGTATATCAGTTCGGGTAAAAGTCTCTTCCAACTTAAAGCGTGGAAGATACGCTCCCTTTGCGGACCTAAGCTCAAACTTTCCCGCCTCAAGCTCTCTTTCAAACGCCTTTAGCTCCCTGTTGTTTTCCAACGCATACTGGATAAGTTCCGTCAGCTTAAGCTCCCTTCCAAACACAAAACCAAACATCAGCACAAGCGCTACGAGTATCATCTATTCCACCTTATAAGAATTTTATTATATTCTAATATTTAATTTTTGCAATACTTCTTCAAGCCCCATAGCCCTTGAACCCTTAAACAGCACCACACACTCAACTTGAGAAAAGTTTTTCAGATATTTCACTATGTCCAGCTTATCCACAAAGTGTTGTGCTCTACACCCCTTCTTTATACACTCTTCCCAAGCAAACTTCATATACTCCCCGTAAAAAAGGCACAGATCTATGTTAAGCTGATGGCATAATCTACCTACCTCTCTGTGATACTCTGGAGAGTTTTCTCCAAGCTCCAGCATGTCTCCCAATACTGCAATCTTAAAGCCTTCAAATCTTGAGAGGGTGTGAAGGGCGTTTTTAACCGACAGTGGGTTGGCATTGTAAGAGTCATCTATTAAAAACCACTTGCCAAGTCTGAAGGTCTTAAACCTACCCTCAATAGGTTGGAACTCTTTAAGATAATCTTTAAAGTTTTTCCAATCAAAGCCCAAGGCTTTAAGCACTGCAAAACTACAGAGGGCATTCTCCACCGCACCAAGACTTGGGATGGGAATAAAGATCTCCTCTTCTTTTACTTTAAAGGAAACACCTTCTGTGCTAATGCGCACGTTCTGGGCAAAAAGCTCCGATCCATCCCCAAAGGTAATCTTATTTGGGATATCGTAACAATGAGAAACATAGTGAGGGCAGATGCCAAAGTGATCTTTTTCCATATCCTTAAAAACTTCCCCGTTTCCTACAATCACATCGTCCAAACAGCCAAAGGTTTCCAAGTGTTCCTCCCCTATGGCTGTGATTACTCTTATGTGGGGTTTTACCAGATCTACAAGCTTTGCGACGTCTCCCTTTTGGCTTGCTCCCATCTCAACCACCCAAAACTGACAGTCCCTTTCAAAGTTTGCCAAAGCCAAAGGCACTCCAATTTGAGAATTCTGATTTTTTGGAGTTTTACACACCTTGCCTACCTTTGAAAGCAAGAAAGCTATCATTTCCTTTGTGGTGGTCTTTCCCGCAGAGCCTGCTATCGCTACAACTTTTCCACCAAAAGCCTTTCTTTTTTCCAAAGCCAGAGTCCTTAGGGCAGAAAGAGTGTCTTTTACCACAAGGGCAAACTTTCCTTTTGGCACTTTTACCTCCTTCTCCACAATAACGCCGTAAGCTCCTCTTGAAAAGGCAGAATCCACAAAGTCGTGTCCATCGTATCTTGAACCTTTTATGGCTATAAAAAGATCCCCCTCTTCCACCTGCCTGCTGTCTATTACCACACGCCTTGGTGGTCTGTATGTGCCCAACAGCTTAGCGTCTAAACCTTCTAGCATCAGAACCTTATCAGTGTAGCACCCCAAGTTAGCCCAGCACCCATGGCGGTCATCAAAACCGTATAGCCCCTTTTGAGCCTGCCTTCCCGATAGGCTTCCGCCATGGCTATAGGAATAGAAGCTGCGCTGGTGTTGCCATACTTGTGGATGTTTGAATAGACCTTTTGCATAGGGATGCCGAGCTTTTCTGCTAAAGCTTCCATTATTCTGATGTTTGCCTGATGGGGTATTACCAGGTCTATGTCCTCCACCTTAAGTCCAACCGTTGATATTACCTGTTGGCAAACCTCCTCCATGCTTCTAACCGCCAGCTTAAACAGCTCTCTACCTCTCATATTTATATAACCGCACTTTTCCGCATAGAGAATGTTCCAAGCTTCCCCGTCTGACCTCATTACAGAAGCTAAAATTTCTCCTTCTCCCTCAGATGAAACAAGCACTGCACCTGCACCGTCACCAAAGAGAACGCATGTGCTTCTGTCTTGCCAATTGACTATTTCTGAAAGTTTCTCTGCACCCACCAAAAGAACCTTTTTAGCGCTTCCTCCCACTATCAGACCCTTGGCAACCTCCAGCCCATAAAGAAAACCACTGCAAGCTGCAGAAATATCAAAGGCAAAACCGTTTTTACATCCCAATCTATCCTGCAAAAGACAGGCGGAAGCTGGAAAGCTAAAGTGTGGTGTTATGGTTGCAAACACTATGGCGTCCACATCCTTTGGATCCACCTTTGCATCCTCCAAGGCCATCTTACTGGCCTTTTCCGCCATGTCAATAAGAGTTTCGTTCTTGGCTATTCTCCTTTCCTTTATACCTGTTCTTGTGGTGATCCATTCGTCAGAAGTATCTACTATCTTCTCTAAGTCAAAATTACTAAGCACATCCTGTGGGACATAGTAACCCAAACCCTGAAGCGTTATGCCCATCAGATTCTAACCTCTTCTGGAGCCAATTTTATCAAGTTTTCCCTTAGTTTTTCGTTAAAATGATGAACTAAAAACTCGTTTGCTACTCTTATGGCGTTCTTTATGGCTTTTGCGTTTGCCCTACCGTGGGTTATGATGACTGGCTTTTTTGCACCAAGAAGGGGTATGCCTCCGTATTCGGTAAAGTCTGCCTTTTTTTTGAAGTTGTTCAGTGCGGGTTTCATCAGAAGGGCACCTATTCTTGCCAAAAGACTCTTTTTAACCTCCTCCCTTATCATCTGCAAAACCGCTAAGCCTAAGCTCTCACTTGCCTTAAGAATAACATTACCTACAAAGCCATCGCATACGATCACATCAAAGGTTCCAGCGTATATGTCCCTACCTTCTGCATTACCTAAAAAATTCAACTTTGAAGCCTTTAAAAGCGGATAGGTTTCCTTTACCAGTTCGTTTCCTTTACCTTCCTCCTCCCCTATGCTCAACAGTCCAACCCTTGGATTTTTTATCCCAAGGATTTCCTCCGCATAGGTATGTCCTATTATGGCAAACTGAAGAAGATGCTTTGGCTTGCAATCTACGTTTGCTCCAACATCCAAAAGGACTGTTTTACCCTTGGGATTGGGCAATGCTACTCCTATGGTGGGTCTTTCCACCTCTTCTTCTGTTCCCACCACAAACTTTCCCACTGTTAGCACTGCTCCTGTATTCCCGGCGGAAACCAAACCGTCTGCCTCCCCATTTCTTACGAGCATTCCAGCAAGATAAAGGGAAGAATTCTTCTTCCTTAGGACAACAGATGGAGGCTCATCCATCTCAACTTTTTCCTCCGCATGCACCACCTTTAGACCGTTTTCTTTAAACCCTTCCCTCTTAAGTATGGAAAGTATGGCGTCTTTGTCCCCCACCAAATAACTTTCCAAGCCAAGCTCTTTGTATGCCAGAATACAGCCCTTGACTATCTCCTCCGGGGCATAATCCCCTCCCATACAATCCACTGCTATTTTGATTTTTTTCATTGCATGCTTATGATTTGTCTCCCCTTGTAATAACCGCAGTAAGGGCATACCCTATGGGGCATTATCCATTCCCCACAGCTTGGACACTCTGCCAAAGCTTTGGGCTTGACCTTAGAAAAGAAATTTTGAGCTCTTCTTTGATCCCTTCTCCAGTTAGAAGTTCTTCTCTTAGGAACTGCCATGAAAAAACCTCCTTAGGCTATAGATTATACACCAATGAAAGGCTTTTATGATATATTTCTTTTAAATGACAACAGTTATAGCGGTTAGAAGAGATGGCAACACTGTTATGGGCTCGGATGGGCAGGTAACTTTGGGACATTCTGTGCTAAAGCATGGTGCAAAGAAGGTTAGGAAAATATACAACAACAAAGTTATCGTAGGCTTTGCTGGGTCTGCGGCAGATGGGCTTGCTTTAATGGAAAGGCTGGAAAATAAGTTGGAAGAATTTAGAGGTAACCTCCTTAGGGCTTGCGTAGAGCTTGGTAAAGAGTGGAGGATGGATAGGGCTTTGAGAAGGTTGGATGCGGTGCTCTTGGCTGCAGACCTTAACAGTATCTTTGTAGTTTCGGGAACTGGGGACGTGATAGAGCCAGACGAGCCAGTTATAGCCATAGGTTCTGGTGGAGACTATGCTCGGGCCTGTGCCTTGGCGCTTTACAAACATACCAACCTTTCTGCGGAGGAAATAGTAAAAGAATCCCTGCTGATAGCATCCAAAATATGCATATACACCAATCAAACCTTCTTTTTGGAAAAACTGCCCTGAAGATTTAAATTTTCAACTATGCAAGCTCTTCTTTCCAAAAAGGTGGAAAGGCTGTTTAGCTTTGTGGAGGAAAGGGATAGGGATGAGGTTCTGAGGGCTATAGAGTTTTTAGAAGAAAAACACGCAGGACAAAAAAGAGCATCCGGGGAACCATACGTGATCCATCCATTGGAGGTCGCAATCATAACAGCAGAAATGGGCTTGGGAAAAGAAGCAATAATATCCGCTTTGCTTCATGATGTGCTGGAAGACACCCAAACATCCTACGAGGAGATAAAAAGACTCTTTGGTGCAGTGGTCGCAGACATTGTGGAAGGTGTCACAAAAATAGGAAAATACAAGTTTAAGGACGTAGGTTCAGAGAGGGCGGAAAACTACAGAAAATTACTTTTGGCTACCGCAAAAGACCTTAGGGTCCTATTGGTGAAACTTGCGGACAGACTACACAACATGAGGACACTGCAACATCTTCCGAAGGAAAAGCAGATAAGGATAGCAAAAGAAACTTTGGAAATATACGTGCCTTTGGCAAACAGGTTGGGTATTTGGCGGATAAAAACCGAGCTTGAAGACCTATGTTTCATGTTCCTTTACCCAAAAGAGTACGAGAAGGTAAAAGAATTCATAAAGGAAAATAAGGAAAAACTTGAAGAATACCTAAAAAAGCTCTTCATTCCTAAGCTTAAAGAAGCTCTGAAAACCCACAACGTAAATGCGGAAATTACTTACAGACCAAAGCACCTATACGGCATATGGCAGAAGACCATAAGAAAAGGCATACGCTTAGAGGATGTGCACGATATCTTAGGCGTTCGGGTTATCGTCAATACGGTAGAAGAGTGCTACTTGGTGCTTGGTATAATACACAATACCTTCACACCCATTCCCGGAAAGTTTGACGATTATATATCCTTGCCAAAGCCAAATCTTTATCAATCTTTGCACACCGCAGTCATTGGTCCAAAGGGAAAGGTTGTTGAGGTGCAAATAAGAACTTGGGAGATGCACGAAAGAGCTGAAAAGGGTATTGCAGCCCACTGGGCCTACAAAGAATCCATCAACTTAAAAGACAACACGGTTTATAGCTGGCTAAAAGGTTTGGTGGAAAGCTTAAAAGGCAGTAAAAACCCGCAGGAAGTTTTGGAAAACATAAAGTTAGAGCTCTTTTCGGAAGAGGTCTTCGTATTTACTCCTAAGGGAGACCTGATAGTGCTTCCAAAGGGAGCTACTCCGGTGGATTTTGCCTATCACATACACACGGACATAGGAAATCACTGTGCAGGGGCAAAGGTAAATGGAAGGATCGTGCCTTTGGACTACAAACTACAAAATGGAGACCAAGTGGAAATAATCACCAACCCAACAAAAAAACCAAACCCAGAATGGTTAAAGTTCGTAGTAACTTCAAAGGCAAAAAGCAGAATAAAGGCTTACCTTAAGGAGTTAGAAAGGGAAAAGTGGATAGAAGATGGAAAGCAAACTTTGGACCTTCTATCCAAAAAGTTAAACATAGATAGGCAGGCTTTGCTAAACCAGATAAAAAATGCTGAAGACATACAGAAGGACGATGAAGTATATCTGATGGTAGGAAGTGGTAAATTGAGTAAAGAAAGAATTTACCAAATACTTGGTTTGAAGAAAATTGAATCTAAGGAAAAGGTAGGAAAGGATAATGACACAAAGGTTCAGTTGGAAGGTATAGAAAAGGTTATGTATCAGATAGCAAAGTGCTGTAGCCCATTACCGGGGGATGAGGTCCTTGGAGTTGTATCAAAGGGCAAGGGCTTGATCATTCACTTAGCCAACTGTCCCAACCTACAGCACATCCAAAAACACTTTCCAGAAAGGGTAGTAAAGGTAAATTGGGCAAGTGCGCAGGGCAAACAAAGTGTGCCACTTCGTCTGTGGGTAAAAGACAGGGTAGGTATTCTTGGAGAAGTTGCCTCTACTTTGGCAAGGCTAAACGCAAACATTCTTCAGTCAATTACAAAGAGTTTGCATACGGGCGAGGCGGTGATGGAGTTTGTGGTGGAGCTAAACAGTTTGGAACACCTAAACAAAGTAATTGGAGCGCTAAAAAAGTTGGAAGGGGTAGAGAAGGTAAGCAGGATTATCAGAGCTTAAACTCTTTGAGGATCCTATCTGCACTGACTATACCCACAAAAACTTTATGCACCTTACCGTCTTTCACAAGAACGGTGGTGGGTGTGGCCATAACTCCAAACTTCTTTGCCTCTCTTTGTCCATCATCCGAAAAAACATCAAACTTTCTAACTTCCAGCTCCTTAGAAAGGAGGTCTATCTGGGGCTCCATAGCCTTGCAAGCTCCACATCGTGGAGAATAAAAGTAAAGCACACCGCTACTTAACCCTTCAACCTTCATACCTTCCTTACTCTTTGCCTTTTTTAACACATAAAGCTTTAGTCCAAGCCTCAAGAAAACCACAAAGGCAACCACAAAAAATAAAAACTTCAGGACGCTTTCCATCAGTTTAGCATTTTAACAGCTTTTTTGAGTGCTATTACTTCCTCTTTTGAAAGCTCCCTCCATTTTCCCGGGCTTAACTTTCCAAGTTTTATAGGACCTATGGCGGTCCTTTTGAGTTTCAAAACCTTATGTCCAAAGTGGGCGGTGAATCTTTTTACGATATGCTTTCTTCCCTCTGTAAAAACAATTTCCAAAAGGGTGTTGTCCTTCTCGTATCTGAGTATGCGAACGCTAACCGGTTTTGCAAAGCCGTCTTCTAAGTAGGCGCCCCTTTTCATAGATTCTAAGGTTTTTGCACTTACCTTTCCCTTTACCAAAACTTGGTAAGTTTTTGGAAGTTTATAGCGCGGGTGCATTATCCTGTTTGCTAGCTGTCCATCGTTGGTAAGAATCAAAAGACCCTCTGCGTTGTAATCAAGCCTTCCCGCAGGATAGAGCCTTTCCGGAATGTCCTTTATGAGCTCTTGAATGGTCTTTTTACCATCCTGTGATTTCCCTAAGGCAGTAAGATAACAGCAAGGTTTGTAAAGGGCTATGTATCTATACCTTTGAGGTTTTACAGGCTTTCCATCTACTTCTACCACATCCTTTTGAGGATCTATTCTCCAACCAAACTCCCTAACTGTTATACCATTTACCTTTACCCTGCCTTCAAGAATAAGCTGGTCTGCCTTTCTTCTGGATGCAATACCACACATAGACAAAAAGGCGTTGAGCCTTACCAATACCTTTCCTCTCTCCAAGGGTCTCCTCTCATATTGTAACCTCTCCTTTCCCAAAAGCCTGGCACATCCTCCTTTAAAATCTCAAGCCCACAAACATACTTAGCACTCTTCCAAGCATACAACTTGGGAACCACAAGCCTTAGAGGAAACCCGTGCCTTTTTGGAATTGGTTTGCCATACATTTTGTAGGCTAATATACTGTCTTCCTCAAAAAGGTATTCTATTGGCATGTTGGTGGTGTATCCTTCCAAACAATGGACTAAAACAAATTTAGCGTCCTGAGTAGGCTCTACCATACTTAGAATAGTTTTTGTTTGCACACCTTCCCAGACTATATCCTTTACACTCCACCGGGTAACGCAATGAAAGTCTGCAACAAGCTCTACCGCAGGTAAAGACAATATCTCTTCGTAGGAAAGCTCTAAAGGTTTTTTTACCTCTCCCCATACCTTGAACCTATACTTAGAAAGGTCCCATTCTGGCAATTCATCCACGATGTCATAAACTATGGGTGCAGAGATCCACTTTTGCCCCGGGGGCAATCTATCTTCCCTTAGGTTTATTTGACTAACTATCTTCTTCTTCATTGCTAACGCGTATTATATTGTAATTTTATGCGAATAATACTTTTTTCTGGTAAAGGTGGAGTAGGAAAGACCACCATATCCGCAGCAACAGGATAC
The DNA here is from genome assembly GCF_000702425.1 of Thermocrinis jamiesonii. Taxonomy (NCBI): domain Bacteria; kingdom Pseudomonadati; phylum Aquificota; class Aquificia; order Aquificales; family Aquificaceae; genus Thermocrinis; species Thermocrinis jamiesonii. Next base: position 170,745 of record NZ_JNIE01000004.1, on the reverse strand, counting down.
AGACTTTCCAAACTAGGCTACAAAACCATAATAGTTTCCTTAGATCCAGCCCACAGCTTAGGAGACTCCTTTGACATACCAGAGCAAGAAAAAATAAATGCCAAAGGTCTTCCTATAAAGATAAATGATAAGCTTTATATACAAGAAATAGATGTGCAGGAAGAAATAGACAGATACTGGGGGGACGTGTATAGGTTTTTGGAACTCCTCTTTAACACCACTGGGCTAAGCGAGATAGTTTCAGAAGAACTTGCCATACTTCCCGGTATGGAAGAGGTCACTAGCCTTTTATATGTGAATAAATACTACAGAGAAAAAGAGTTTGATGTTTTAATACTTGACCTCCCACCTACCGGAGAATCTTTGCGTTTTGTTTCTATGCCCACGGTGCTAAAGTGGTATATGAAGAAGATCTTTAGGGTAGAAAGAACTATAATGAAGGTAGCAAGGCCAATAGCTCAGAGGATAACCGATGTCCCACTACCGGACGATGAGTATTTCAAAGCTTTGGAAAACTTTTATGAAAAGCTCAAAGGAGTGGATGAGCTTTTGATAGACCCAGAGATAACCTCGGTTAGACTTGTAGCAAATCCAGAGAAGATGGTTTTAAAGGAAAGCCAGAGGGCTATGCTCTACTTTAACCTCTTTGGCACCAACGTAGATGCGGTAATAATAAACAAGGTTTTACCCACAAACTTAAGTGAGTGTGACAGCATGTCAAAGTGGGTCTTAACACAGAAAAAATATCTGGAAGAGATGGAGGCGCTATTTTATCCAATACCTACCTTCAAAGTTCCCCTTATGGAGGATGAGGTGGTAGGAGAGGAAAAACTGAGTATTTTGGCAGACCTAATTTACGCAGACAAAGACCCATACACAGTGTTTTTCAAAGAGAAACCTTACGAGTTTATAGAGGAGGACGGCGGATACACCGTAAAGTTAAGAGCGCCGTTCCTCACAAAAGATGGGCTTTCTGTCATAAAAAGCGGTGCTGAAATCATAGTTCGCTGGAAAAACTTTAAAAGCCATATAATGTTACCAAGAAAACTCAGAAGTTATGAGCCCTCTGGAGCAAAGCTTGAGGAAGGCTTCCTGAAAATCAAGCTTCAGCAATGAGCTTTACTATAGCCCTTAGGTCTTCAGTGAATTCTTTGTCTGCAGACGGGTTTCTCAACACGTAAGCTGGGTGATAAGTTAAAAAAACTTTTATTTTTGTATCGTAAGGATAGGGAAAAATATGCCCACGGTATTTGGTAATGGCATACTCTTTACCAAGTATTCCTTTCATTGCAGTAGCACCAAGACAGACTATTAACTTTGGCTTTATGATCTCTATTTCCTTTCTAAGGTAAGGAAGGCATGATGCCATCTCCTCTTTTGTAGGCGCTCGGTTGCCCGGTGGTCTGGACTTTACTACGTTGGTAATATAGATCTTTTCTCTCTTTAGTCCTACTTCTTCCAACTTGCTGTTTAGATACTGTCCAGCCCTACCCACGAAAGGTCTTTTTAGTTTGTCCTCTTCTTCTCCCGGTGCTTCTCCAACAAAAACAACAGGAGAGTCTGGATCACCCTCTCCAAACACGTATCCGCTGGCAGACTCATACAGAACGCATTTTCTTTCCCTCTCAAGCCTTTCGTAAAGTTGTTTTAAAAGATGGTGTTTATTTGGTTTTTCCTGTTTTGCTGTATCTCTCAGTAAGTATATTTCTCCCAAATCTATTTCTCTTAGAGCTTTTGCAGTTGCCAAAAGCTTCTGAATGTCCAAACTCAAACCTTTTTCTCCTTAAGGATTTTCAACATGGTTTCCAAAACTTCCTCAACGCTCATGTTTGTTGTGTCTATGATGTGGGCGTCTTCCGCTGGTTTGAAAGGATAAACCGGCCTATGGGCATCCCTAAGATCCCTTTCTTGAATAACCCTGAGAATTTCCTCGTATGATACTTCCAAGCCTTTGGACTTTAGCTCTAAGTATCTTCTTCTTGCCCTTTCTTCTGCTGAAGCGGTTATAAAAAACTTTAGTGGCGCTTCTGGGAATATGTGGGTGCCTACGTCCCTTCCTTCTGCCACCACCTGAGAATCCCCTACCAAACGTCTAAAAAATTCAATCATTCTCTCTCTAAAGGCTGGAATCTCCCCTAAAAGGGATGCATACTTTCCCACTTCTTCCCCTTTGAGCTCTTCTGCTAGATTTTTACCCTTCCAATACACTTCTGTTTTTCCCACATCAAAAACTACTCTAAAATCCTCTTCAAATAACTTTAATGACTCCTCAGGTTTTACTTTTTCCTTAAAGGCTATATAGCCAAACATTCTGTATAACAAGCCTGTTTCTAAGTAAGGTATGCCCAATCTTTGGGATAAAAGCTTTGCTACGGTGCTTTTACCACTGGCCGAAGGGCCATCAACTGCTATCTTCATCAAAAGAAACCTCTACCACCCGAAGAGATACCCTTCAACTTAAGTTCTAAATCCGCCGGTTTGCTGGCGTAAGCTAAGGCGGTATTATAATCTATCAGACCTTTTTTGTATAACTCCTCCAAATGTTGGTCAAAGGTCTGAGTTCCGTAAACAGTCCTACCCTTTTCCATAAGAGTGGATATTTCATCAAATTTACTTGGATCAAGTATGCATTCCTTTATGGATGGAGTGTTTATCAAAACCTCCACCGCTGGTATGACACCGGTTCTATCCTTTCTTGGTAATAGCCTTTGAGAAAAAACTGCCACAAGAGTTTCTGCCAACTGAATCCTTATTTGCTCTCTCACTTCTAAGTTAAACATGCCTATGAGTCTGTTTATAGTTTCTTTGGCATCCAGCGTGTGCAATGTAGAAAAGACCAAGTGTCCCGTCTCTGCAGCCTGTAGGGCTATTAGCGCAGTTTCTGGATCTCTTATTTCACCTACGAATATTACGTCCGGATCTTCCCGCAAGGCTGCCCTTAGTCCCCTGGCAAAGGAAGAAGTATCTATTCCTACCTCCCTCTGAACTATGTAGCACCTTTTGTCCCTAAAAAGGTACTCTATGGGATCTTCTATGGTTATTATCGTATAGTCCTTTGTGGCGTTTAACTCATCTATCAAAGATGCTATCGTAGTTGATTTGCCGGATCCAGTGGGTCCTGTAACTAAGATCAACCCTTTGGTGTGTTCATTTACAACCTTCCTTAAAACAGGGGGTAAGTTAAGTGTATCAAAGGGAGGGATGCTATAAGGTATGACCCTAAAAGCCATAGCTATAGTTGTTCTTTGTTTATACACGTTTACTCTTAAACGGGCTAAACCGGGAATGGAGTAAGAGACGTCGGTTTCACCTAATTCTTCAAATTCCGCCAGCTTTTTCCTGTTTTTACCCAGTATTTCTGCTAAAAACGTTTCCATTTGCCCACCTTCAATGGGTTTAAAATCCTCCAAACGTAGCAGTCTTTTTTTTACCCTAACAACTGGCACAGAACCAGTTTTTAAATGAATGTCTGATGCACCAAGTTCAATCGCCTTCCTTAGTATTAGCTGTAGCAATACCTGCCACCTCCCTAACTTTTTGTTCTATTTCTTTAGCAAGCTCTGGATTTTCTTGAAGGAATTTTTTTGCCTGGTCTCTCCCCTGCCCTAACCTTATTTCTCCGTAACTGTACCAAGCTCCGCTTTTTTTAATAACCCCAAGCTCTGCTGCAGTATCCACCAAATCGCAAAGCTTACATATCCCCTCACCGTAGATCATATCAAACTCTGCTTCTCTAAAAGGAGGAGCCAATTTATTTTTTACCACCTTAACTCTCACCCTGCTACCTACTTTACTCTCTCCTTCCTTTGCATCCCCTATCCTTCTTACATCCAAACGCATGTCTGCAAAGAACTTCAGTGCCCTTCCTCCGGGTGTGGTTTCTGGATTTCCAAACATCACCCCTATCTTTTCCCTAAGCTGATTTATGAATATCACCGCTGCATTGGCATTGTGGGCTAAACTTTTTAACTTTCTCAGTGCCTGAGCCATAAGTCTGGCTTGCTTGCCTACATGAGCTTCTCCCATTTCTCCTTCCAGCTCATCCTTTGGCACTAAAGCAGCTACAGAGTCTATTACTATCACATCCACCGCACCACTTCTGAGAAGACTTTCTGCTATTTCTAAAGCCTGCTCTCCATAGTCTGGCTGGGATATGTAAAGGTTTTCCACATCTACGCCAATTTTTTGGGCGTATTTGGGATCAAGGGCATGCTCTGCATCTATGAATACCGCTATTCCTCCATTCTTCTGAGCTTCTGCTATTACATGCAGTGCTAAAGTTGTTTTTCCCGAAGACTCAGGTCCAAAGATCTCTATTATCTTTCCCCTTGGTATGCCGCCTACTCCAGTGGCTATATCCAAAGACAGAGAACCGGTTGATATAGTTTCTACCTTTACCTTTTCCGCATTTTTCAGAGGCATAATAGAACCTTTACCAAACTTCCTTTCAATGGAGGCAAGGACACTTTCTAAAGCCTTCCTTTTTTCCTCAGCTTCTTTTGATTTAACCTCTACCATAGCTTTAAATCTTAATACCTCCCAAGCTAAACTTCAAGTATTCTTGGAACTACGAAAAATCCATTTTCCTTTTCAGGAGCATTCATGAGAGCTTTCTCTCGCGGTAAGGGATTTTGGGGCACATCTTCCCTTAGAAAGGTTCCTTCCGGAGGATTTTCAAAGCCTTCTATTTGTTCCGTATCCACCTGATTGAGCTGATTGACAAATTCTATAATATCCAACAACTGCTTGCTCAAGGTTTCCTTTTCCTCTTCCGTTAGCTTTAACTTAGCCAACTGCGCTACTTTTTCAACCACTTCTTTACTTAGCATTCTATAATCTTTATTATAACCTTTCTTTCCCTTGGACCGTCAAACTCCGCCAAGAATATAGATTCCCAAGTTCCAAGCATTAGTTCCCCGCCCTCTATGGGGACTATCCTTGAATTGCCTATGATAGAGCTTCTTATGTGAGCTGCAGAGTTACCTTCCGCATGGGCATAGTTTTTATCGTCCCAAGGTATAAGCTTTTCTAACATATAGGTTATGTCTCTTACCACATCAGGATCTGCTCCTTCGTTTATGAAGACCGCACAGGTGGTGTGGGGCACATAAATCAAACACAACCCAGATTTTACGCCGGACTTTTTTACCTCCTCTTTAACTAAGGGAGTTATGTTAACAATACTTGTTTTTTTCGTAGTCTTTACCCTAAGCAAGCTCATATAGATATTTTAAACACGCACCTTTCGTGTCCCTGTGCAGCGCACTTTGTTTCTTTAACGTCTATTTTTTTCTCCAAAAGTTCACTCAAAAAACCTGCAAAGAAACCAGCCATTGGCTCGCAGACAGGCTTACTGCTTTTACCTACCGCCTCCACCAATATGGACCCTTCCACTCTTATTTCCTTAGCTTCCACGTCAAACTCAAACACCTCTATAAGCCTAGAAGATTCCGCTATCACGGTAAGCATCTCCAAAGCTTCATCCAACCTATCTGTATATACTCCGTACCTTTCCTTTAGTATCTTTGCCCCCTTTTTCCCTCCATACTCAGCAGCTTTTTTTATCAACTTGTCTATACCAAATGTAGAATACTTGTATATATCTCTATATCCGTCTATTAGTGCGGCTCTATGCACGAGTACAGATTCTCTTTCTATAGCCTCAGCCAGCGCTCTAAACTTGTCCCCCAAAGGCTCCATTCTATACTCCCAAAAAGCTCAAATACATAGTTTATCACAAGATCTTTCCCAATCCCATGCGGTTTTTATTATGTAGTGAAGGTCGTCGTATACGGGCTTCCAACCTACTAACTGCTTAAGCTTAGAGGGATCCGCCACTATCTCTGGTGGATCTCCTGCTCTTCTTTGTGCGGTAACCACCTTAAAATCCACGCCAGTCACTTTCTTTACCGCCTCTATCACTTCAAGAACAGAGTAACCTCTTCCATAACCTACGTTAAACACCTCACTCTCTCCACCGTTCATAAGGTAGTTTAGCACGTCCAAGTGGGCTTGACACAGGTCCATAACGTGTATGTAATCCCTTATGCAGGTCCCATCGGGAGTAGGATAATCTGTTCCATAAACCTCAAGATGAGGAAGCTCGCCTTTTGCGGTCTTTAGGGCCCTAAGGATAAGATGGGTTGGGTTTTTGCTAACCTGTCCTATCTTTCCTTCTGGGTCTGCGCCTGCTACGTTGAAGTATCTGAGTATGCCATACTTTATACCTTCAGCCTTTGAAAAGTCCTTTATGGCTTGTTCTGAAAAAAGCTTGCTCCATCCGTAAGGGCTTATGGGGTGTGTAGGGCTATGTTCTTTAACTGGCACCTCCTTTGGTATGCCATAGACCGCTGCGGTGGAAGAAAAGATAAGAAGCTTGATGTTTGACCTTTTCATTGCCTGTAAAAGGTTCAAGGTTCCACAAAAGTTGTTTTCATAGTAGAGCAGAGGTTTTTCCACACTTTCTGGAACAGATACCTTTGCTGCAAAGTGCATTACCGCGTGGGGTTTGTAATCTAAAAGCACCTCTTCCAACAGCTTGTAGTTTAAAAGATCCCCCACTATCAACTTCCTATTTACCACAGCCCACTCATATCCGTTGGAAAGATTATCAAAAGTCAGAACATCGTAACCCTTTTCCACCAAAAGCTTTACCATGTGGGAGCCTATATATCCCGCTCCACCAGTTACCAAAATCTTCAAAGTTTAACCTCTTTAAGCCAGTGCCAGTTTTTCTTAAACCAATCCACTGTCTTTTCTATTCCCTCCTCCAAAGAAGTCTTAGGTTGCCATCCCAAAAGCTCTTTTGCCTTAGTTATGTCTGCCCAGGTTGCTTTCATGTCCGCCTTGTGAAATTCCCTATTTTCTATCTTAGCCTTTTTCCCAGTAAATCGCTCCACCAAACTTATCATCTCCAGCAAACTGTGGGGTTTGTTGTTTCCAAGATTTATTATCTGATAACCCAAGGGCTTTAATGCCAGAATGGTTCCTTCTGCAATATCTTCTATGTAAGTGAAATCCCTGCTTTGACTACCATCGCCAAAAACTTCCAAAGAAGAGTCTTCCATTATCCACTTTATAAATCTAAAAACGCTCATATCGGGCCTTCCAGCAGGACCATAGACGGTAAAGTATCTCAGGATAGAAACATCAATTCCGTAAAGGTAATGGTATGTGTAGGCTATAACTTCCGCTGCCTTTTTGGAAGCTGCGTAAGGGGAGATAGGTGTATTCACAGGAAGGTCTTCTTTGAAGGGCATAGGCTGTCCTGCATAAAGGGAAGAGGTGGAAGCCAAAACAAACTTAGAAATACCATAGTTTTTACACAATTCCAACAAATTTAGCGTGCCGTTTGCGTTTGTTGTCATATAAACAAAGGGATCTTCTATAGAAGCCCTCACTCCTGCCCTTGCAGCCTCGTTGATAACCGCATCAAAGCGGTAATTCTTAAACACTTCTTTTAACTTTCCGTAGTCCTCTATGTCCAATTGGAAGAACTTGAAATCTCTATAACTTCTGAGGTCTTCCAGTCTGTAGTGCTTTAGCCTTACATCGTAATAGCTGTTTAAGTTATCTACGCCTATTACTTTGTGTCCTTCTTCCAACAGCCTTTTTGCAACAGCCCAACCAATAAATCCCGCACAACCCGTAACTAAAATCTGCACAAACAAATTATAACTTACTCAAGGTTTTTATCTCCTCCATTATCTTGATAGCTACTTCTTTGTAGTTGGTTTCCTTAGAGTAATCTTTGGGTTTTCCTATTATTACCCTTATGGTAGGACCGGGCTTTGGAAAGCTTTTGCCCCTTGGCATTACTTTATCTGTCCCGTCTATATAGACCGGCAAAACTTGTTTTTTGCTTTTTATGGCTAAGATACCCACGCCGAGCTTTGGTCTCAGAAATTCCCCGGGGTTTGCCCTTGAACCTTCTGGAAATATGCACACTTTACAACCCTTCTCTAAGAAGCTAAGAGATAGCTCTAAGGCTTGCATATCACCTGAACCTCTTTTGACCGGAATTGCACCCATGTGGGGCAGAAGTTTTCCAAGTAATGGAACTTTAAAAAGCTCTTCCTTTGCGATGAAAATTAAAGGTTCAGGGAATACTGCGTTCAGAACTGGTGGATCCAAGTGACTCCTGTGATTGGATGCTACAATACAAGCTTCAGAAGGCACATTTTCCAAACCTACCACCTCTATTCTAAACACTTTTTTAAAGAGGGGCTTAACAAAAGGACAAAGGGGTGATAATATGCGGTTGGCTAAAAAACTGTTTATGCACTTGTGTTTCTTCATGCTTCTTTCCTTATCCTTTGCAAATAGTTGTGTGCCAGTCTGGTAGGTTCAGGGATACGATAGATGGATGTTCTCAAAACGAGCTCTATAGCGGTGTTTAAGCTTATGTTATTTCCGGCAGATACATATATAGGCTCTGCATAATCCTTTGTCCTAACAACTGCCCCCACAACTTTCCCCTTATAAGTCATGTAATGATAACTACCTTTTTTCCAGCTTGGATCTTTTGCATATCCTACAAGTTTGCTTTTTGCTACTCCCACGGTAGGTTCTCCCGTCTCCACACCAAAGTGAGATGCTATTCCGCAACCTCGCGGATGGGCTACTCCCTGACCGTCTATAAAATAGACGTCTGCCTTCACTTCTGCCTGTTTGTATAGCTCAAGCATAAGGGGCATTTCCCTAAAGGCCAAAAAGGTTGGAATGTAAGGAAAATCTACAATACCTTCCACAACCTTGTAATATACGGGCTTTAAAGTCTTCAGCTCTATTACCACAAGACATGCCCATGCCCTTGTGGGAGTATCCTTTAAACTCTCAAAGGTTAAGTCTATGCCACCTATAAGTTCTAACTTTTTGAAGTTATCCTTAAGCACGACCTTTTTTGAACACTCTATCTGTATCTTCTCCAGAGGTTGTTCGAAAAAGTTTCTCATCGAAACATCCCCCCAACCTCTAATGGAACTAACCTTTTCCTAAAACTGTTCCACATGGTTTCCACCATTGGTAGGCAGGTCAGGAAACAGTAACTACTCAGCACTACCCTAAGTATTCACAACTCTGTTTTTTTACCAAAAACCTCTTTCTTGATCTCCTCTTCCCTCCCAAACACACCCATTATGTGGTATCCATTGTCTACATGCACAACCTCTCCGGTTATAGCTCTTGCCCAATCGCTACAGAGGAAAACCGCAGTATCCCCTACGTCATCTATGGTAATAGCCTTTCCAAACGGATTTACCTTTGTGGTATGCTCCATAAGTAGGTGAAAGCCAGTAATGCTGTATGCGGCAAGGGTCTTTATAGGACCTGCCGATATGGCGTTTATCCTATGTCCATACTTTGCTATATCGTAGGCTAAATACCTGACTGTGCATTCAAGAGCAGCCTTTGCTATACCCATAACGTTGTAATGGGGAACCACCTTTTCCGCTCCATAATAAGACAAGGTTATAATACTACCGTTTCTTCCCTCCATCAAAGGAAGCAGTGCTTTTGTTAAAGCTATCAGTGAGTATACGGACACGTCCATTGCGACTTTAAACCCTTCCCTTGAAGTATCTATTACACCACCTTTAAACTCTTCCTTTGGAGCATAAGCTATGGAATGGACTATTATGTCCAAGCTTCCCCACTCCTTTTGTAGCCAATCCTTCAAAGCAAGTATATGCTCATCCTTTGACACATCACACTCAAACACAAGCTCACTGCCAAATTCCTTGGCAATATCTTCCACCCTCTTTTTAAGTTTTTCGTTGGCGTAGGTAAAAGCCATCTGGGCACCTTCTCTGTGGAAAGACTTGGCTATGCCATAAGCTATACTTCTCTCATTTGCTATACCTGTTATTAAAGCCCTCTTACCCGATAGAAGACCCATCTATTCACCTCCTTCCAGTATGCTCAATGCCTGCTCTACAGAGCCATTTTTATGAACCAACTCATACAGAGCCCTTACCATCTTTACCCTGTCCTTAGCCTGAAAGACGTTCCTTCCAATAGATAAGCCCTTTGCTCCAGCCTGCATGGCTCCATAGACCATTTCCAAAACCTCTCTCTCTGTTTTCATCTTTGGACCACCCGCTATCACCACGGGCACAGGACAACCTTCCACTACCTTATAAAACGTTTCTGGTGAGCCCGTGTATGGAACCTTAACTATGTCCGCCCCCAACTCGGCCCCTATCCTTGCACAGTGAGCAACTACCTTAGGGTCATACTGGTTCATGTCCTTTCCCCTTCCATAGACCATAGCCAAAAGGGGCATACCCCACTCTTCACAAACTCTGGATACAAAACCAAAGTCTCTTAGCATCTCCCTTTCTAAGTCTGCTCCCAAGTTTACATGAATAGAGACCGCATCTGCTCCAAGCTTTATAGCTTCCTCCACAGTGCAAACAAGGGTCTTGTCATTCTTAGTTGGAGCCCAGTCTGTGGATGCAGAAAGATGGACTATAAGCCCAATATCTTTACCACGACCCCTGTGGCCTACCTTTACCATGCCTTTGTGTAAGACTACCGCATTAGCTCCGCCTTCGGCTACATCATCCACAGCCTTTTTTATGTCCGTTATACCTTCTATAGGACCAGAACTTACTCCGTGATCCATGGGCACTATAATCGTCTTACCCGTTTCCCTATTTATGATCCTTTCCAATCTCACCAACTTGCCTATCATACTTTTAACCTCCTTTAAACCTGAATGTCATAATCCCCGTTTGTATTATATTATCTCTAATAGGTTCAAACCTTATACCTTTTACAAAATCTACTATGGACTTGTCCACCTCTGGCACACCGCTTCTTTTTAATATTTCAACCTTTGAGATTTTACCGGAAGGATCCACCCAGATCTTCAACTGCACAGTAGAGGGCAGTTCAGTAACCGCTATCTTTGGAAAGGGTGGGACAAATACAACCTGCCTTGAACCACCTGCAAAGCCTACATGGCCTTGAACTATGCTTGCGGTTATCTCACCTAATTGCTCACCGACTTTGACATTACTTTGATCAGCTCCTGCTTTTTTACTAAGCACTTTCTTTTCTATCTCTGAAAGTATGGACTCCTCGTTTTGCTCTTCCTCTTTCTTAGGACTAATAGGAATATCCCCCCTTTCAGCTTTTAAAGGAGCTGAGCCAGACGCATTAACTGTTTTCTGGGATGGAGCTTTAGCTAAACTACTGACAGGTTTGATTAAACTAAAGACATCCTCCTTTGGCTTCTCTTCCAACAAAAGTTTTATAGGCTTGCTAACCTGCGTGTTTATATCTTTGATTACTAAGTGAAGTGAAAGGTAAGAAAACAAGATAAGATTTATACTGATAGCGATAAAAAGATACAAGCTTTTTTCAAGCAAATTGCCCTTATCTAATGGATTATTCACATAGTTTATTATAAATCTATTTTGTCCAAAAGCCTTGCCCTCTCCATAGCCCTCAACCTTATCCTTGCTCCATAAACCACTTTTATTCCTCTGTTGTAGAGCAGAAAACCTGCAGAGTATAATTATTCCACAGTGATGTTTTTAAGTGTTCAGTTTAAGCTGTGGTCAACGGAAAGAATCCTAAGCAAAGGCTGGTAAAAACCAGTCAAAGTGCTTGGGAAATCTTTCACAGGGGGCTTCTCTCCCTTAAAGTCTGTTATAATTGAAGGGAGATGGCAAAGGTGGGCAAGTGGGTTAGTTTTTTCGGCTTTGGGAGCGTAAATCTTCGATACTGAATGAATAATTGGATAAAGCTCTAATGATTAAAAAGCTTTTGATAGCTAACAGAGGAGAGATTGCGGTAAGGATAATAAGGACATGCAAAGAGTTAGGTATAAGGTCTGTTGCTGTTTATTCGGAAGCGGATAGAGAATCTATGCATGTAAAGCTGGCAGACGAGAGCATATGCATAGGTCCTGCAGAGCCTTCAAAGAGCTATTTGGACATTCCAAGGATCATGGCATCCATTGAGGTGTCTTCTGCGGATGCGGTTCATCCCGGTTATGGCTTTCTCTCTGAAAACCCAAAATTTGCCCAGATTGTAGAAGCAAGTAATAAGATCTTTATCGGCCCCTCTTCAGAAACGTTGGCGCTTATAGGGGACAAAATAAAGGCTAAGGAAATTGCTAAGAAGGTTGGTATTCCTTTAGTTCCCGGAAGCGATGGTCCTGTAGATTTTCAGAAAGCTTTGGAAATAGCTAAGCAGATAAAGTATCCTGTGGTTATAAAGTCTGCGGGCGGTGGCGGTGGAAGGGGCATAAGGGTGGTTTATGACGAAAAAGAGCTAAGGGAAAAATTACCCTTGGCTATGCAGGAGTCAAAGTCAGCCTTTGGAGACGATAGGGTGTATATAGAAAAGTATTTGGTAAATCCCAAACATATAGAGGTGCAAGTGCTAGCAGACAGGTATGGAAATGTAATAGCCTTGGGGGAAAGGGAGTGTTCAATCCAGAGGAGATACCAAAAACTCGTAGAGGAAGCACCAAGCGCAAGCATTACAGAAGAACAAAGGAAAACCTTAGAGGAAATGGCTGTAGAGTTTTGCAAGGCAATAAATTATGTCGGTGCGGGAACCGTAGAGTTCCTTATGGATCAAGAGGGAAACTTTTACTTTATGGAAATGAATGGAAGGATACAGGTAGAGCATCCTGTAACCGAGATGATTACAGGCATAGACATAGTAAAGGAACAAATTAGAATAGCAGAGGGGGAAAAGCTCAGCATAAAGAAGTTAGAAAAACAAGGTTATGCCATAGAGTTTAGGATAAATGCGGAGGACCCCAATACCTTTTTACCGTTTCCCGGCAGAATAGATAAACTTTTTCTTCCTGGTGGTCCGGGCGTGAGAGTGGATACTCATATCTACTGTGGATACAAGATCCCTCCCTTTTACGATTCTTTGATTGCCAAACTCATAGTATGGGGCGCAACCAGAGAAGAAGCCATAAATCGGGCGAAAAGGGCTTTGGAGGAGTTTATCATAGAAGGAGAAAGCCTACGGACTAACATAGATTTTCACAAAAGACTGTTGGCGACAAGGGAGTTTAGAACCGCAAAACATCACGTACGATTTTTGGAGGAGATGCTGATTTGAAGGTCTGCTTAGTGGCAGGGTCTGGTAGTTTGCCATCGGTCTTTAAAAAGAGTGCAGAAAAACTTGGAGAGGAAGTTTTCGTAGTTGGTGTAAAAGGTATTACGGACATAGAAGCTCAAGCTTATCTCCCCCTTGGAAAGGTTGGTTCTTTGGTTAAGCTTTTGGAAAAAAGAGGAATAAACAAGATAGTTCTTTTGGGTAAGTTTGAACACAAACTGCTTTTTTCACATCTTTTGACCTTAGACGGATTAGCTCTCAAGATCCTATCTAAGGCTAAGGACAGAAGAGCCCAAAGCATTATAAAGGCTCTCATCGAAGAGTTGGAAACGATAGGCTTTGAGTTCATAGACCCCACACCCTACCTTCAGGATATCATAGCGGGAAGTGGGCTTTTAAACGCAGTAGAGCCATCCCAAGAAGCACTGGAGGATGGGTTATTTGGATATGGTATAGCCAAGGAGATCGCAAGCTTGGACGTAGGGCAAACGGTAGTGGTAAAGCAAAGGACGGTGGTGAGCGTGGAGGCTATGGAGGGAACGCAAGAGGCTATACTAAGAGCTGGAAAGATTGCGGGCAAGGGTTGTAGGGTTATAAAGGTAGCAAGAAAAACCCAAGACTTTAGGATAGATGTGCCTACGGTGGGACTTCAGACCTTAGAAGCCCTTAGGTCTATAAAGGCAGATGCCCTTTTTTTGGAAGCGGGAAAGGTCTATGTAGTGGATAAAGAAAAGTTTTTAAAGCTTGCGGATAGGTATAAGATCTCGGTGGTGGGTTTGCCTCTTGAAGCTAATCCTTAAGATAGTATCTGTAAGCCCACTTTATGCCAAAGGCTCCATCTTTTATGTATAGGACTAACACATCTCCCACCTGTGCCCTATTGTATACCCCTTCTGATACACGAAAGGAACATCCTGTGAGCTCAAGCACTACCCTAAACCCTCCCCTATGAGCATGATATTTCCTTAGGATGTTGGTTTTAATCATCTTTGGCTCAGATTTATCAAACTTTGCGTTAAAAGGCTTAAGTATGGTCAGGGGTATAAAGTAATATCCCGCAAAGTAAAGAATGGCTAAAGGCAATAAGTGGGCTCTTAGATGTAGGTGTTTTCCCAACAAAAAAATAGCCAGAAAAAAGTGAGCAAGGAATATGGGAGTTAGAACTTTAAAGCCCAACAAAAATAGCTCGTTCTCACATAGGGCACCTCTGTATCCTTTGGTCATCCAATAGATCCCAAGGGCAGACAGAGGAATGAATATGCCCGCCGGTGTATAGTAAAGGATCCAGTTCCTGAGCCTTTCTTTTTCTGGGCCAACGGAGGAGCTGGGCAAACCCTCCAAGCTTGGTATTACATCAAGCATCAACTCTATTGCTCTTTTTACTTCATACTCCAATCTTTCATCTATTCTCTTTGCATTTAGGATTAGCTTTAATGTCCTACCACCTATATTTACTGAGGAAAGGCGAGGAAGTTCTCCCCGCTCTGTAAGGAGTTTGATCTTAGAGTTTTCCAAAACCATTTTTGCCCAATTTTCATCGTCGTAAAAGGTTTTAAATTCTTTGGAAAAGAGCCACTTTTCTATGGATAGGAAACCGTTAATTGATATTGGGGTGCTTATTTCTAAGTTACGCTTAAAAAACTTATCTTAAATCTCCTGTTGCCCAGTGTAAGAAGAGCCCTTGGAAAAAGGTAAGAGGTTATATCCGCTCCGAGTTTTTTGTAAAATTTTATGACTCTTCCATAGTAGCTAAGGATAAGATAAAGTATAAGTATTAAAACTCCTAAGAGCTTGTAAAAATCCTCCACTATTTAAATACCCGCCAATAGCTCCTCTGCCATGTCAAAGTTGGCTATAACCTCTTTGACATCTTCGAGCTCATCAAGGGCATCCAAGAGTTTTAAAAGCTTTTTGGCAGTTTCTGGGTCTGTTATAGATACCGTGCTGTTTGGTTTGTAGGTTATCTCTGCTTTTTCCACCTGAACTCCAAAGGATTGAAGCTTTTCCTTTACTTGGTATAGCTCCTCCGGAAGGGTGTAGATCGTATAGGCTACATTCCCAACTAAGATGTCCTCTGCTCCTGCCTCCAGTGCCTTTTCGTAAAGTTCATCCTCCGAAATGCTATCTTTTGGAACCTCTATAAGACCTACCCTGTCAAACAAGAAGGATACACATCCAGAAGAACCAAGGTTTCCTCCGTGTTTGGAAAGCACATGCCTTATCTCAGAGGTTGTCCTGTTTCTGTTGTCTGTGGTCGCAAGGATCATCAAAGCTACACCACCAGGTCCATAACCTTCGTAGATCACCTCCTCATAGTTTTCTCCTCCCAGTTCTCCCGTTCCCTTTTTTATAGCCCTCTCTATGGTTTCCATAGGCATGTTTGCTTTTTTGGCATTTTCTATTGCGTTCCTTAGTCTTGGATTTGTCTCAGGATTTGGTCCTCCTTGCCTGACCGCTACGGTTATTTCTCTTATAAGTTTGTTAAATAACTTTCCCCTTTGTGCATCCGCCTTTGCTTTTTTGTGTTTGATCTGTGCCCAATGACTGTGCCCTGCCATGGTATTATATTTTAATCTTTGTGAGGTTTTCTGTCATAAATCTTGGGTGCAGAAGCAACTACTTTGACGGTGAGTTTATAGCCCAAAGATTACTACAAAAAGGCTATGTAAGAACTGATGGTGAGGCGGACATTTACATAATAAATACATGCACGGTGACCTCCGAAGCGGACAGATCTTCCCGTCAGCAGATATACAGAGCCAAAAGGGAAAACCCACAGGCAATAGTTGTAGCAACAGGTTGCTATGCCCAAACTAATCCAAAAGCCCTTGCAAGTCTGAAGGAAGTGGATCTGGTAATAGGCAACTCCCACAAACACATGCTTGTAGAGATATTAGAAGACTACCTACAGTCAAAGGGCAAAGGGGTGTTTGTGGATAACATCTTTAAACAAAATCGTTTGGAAAATTTTGATCTTGTTATCTTTTTTGAAAAGGCAAGACCCTTTTTAAAGATTCAGGAAGGCTGTAACAACTTTTGCACCTTTTGCATTATACCCTACGCAAGGGGAAAGCTAAGGAGTGTGCCTGTGCAAAAGGTTTTAGAACAAGTAAAGCTAATTGCGGAAAGGGGGTTTAAAGAGATAGTGCTAAGTGGCACCCAACTTACTCAATATGGACGGGATTTAAACACAAGTCTATACGAGCTTATGCTAAAACTTCTTAGTGTAAAAGACATTGAAATTTTTAGACTTTCTTCTCTGTATCCTTCCGAAATAGACGAAAGGCTTTTGGACCTTATAACAAGTGAAGAAAGGATAGCGCCCCATTTTCACATATCTTTGCAAAGCGGTTCCAACAGAATTCTAAAACTTATGGAAAGGGGCTATACAGTTGAGGATTACAAAAGGCTTGTAGAAAAAATACTGAAAAAAAGACCTCTGTCCGCCATTGGCACAGACATAATCGTAGGCTTTCCCACAGAAAGCGAGGAAGACTTTGAGGAAACTTATCGCTTGGTTGAAGCTCTTCCCTTTGCATACCTTCATATCTTTAGCTATTCAGACAGGCCCTATACAAAAGCGAGTAAAATGTCACCAAAGGTAAAGCAAGAGGTTATAAAAGAAAGGGTAAAACTGCTGAAGGCTCTGGATGAAAAGAAAAGGCGGGAGTTTAAAAAGGCTATGGAAGGAAAAACATTGAGAGCTTTGATCATAGAGAAGGGTAGGGCTCTTACTGAAAACTACATTTACTTGGAAAACCCAGACTTTGAAGATGTGGGAAACATAAGGCTTGTAAGGATATAAAGTTTTGTTAAACGGTAAAAATCAAGCTTCAAAAGAAGACACTAAGCTGATACTTTTTGAAAAAACCCACAAAAGGAGGTGAGCCATGCTTAGATACATTATCAGAGCAAAGAAGCGCATGCTTCTTAAAAAGGCCATCTTTTTAGGCTTGGCGATTGGGATACCGGCCATGACTCTGAGCTGTAGTGGAACTCAGGCCAGTATGTACCAAAAGAAAGCCCAAGCCAACATAGTGGAAACTGCCAAGAAGGCAGGTCAGTTCAACACCCTTCTCACAGCCCTCAAAGAAGCTGGCTTAGAAGGAACCTTAGCCACCAAGTGTTGTTTTACAGTTTTTGCTCCCACAGATGAAGCTTTTGCAAAGATTCCAAAGAAAGACCTTGAGGCTTTACTAAAGGACAAGGAAGCCCTCAAAAAGGTGCTTCTCTACCACGTAGTGGAAGGTAAGGTATATTCAAAACAGCTAAAGGAAGGAGATGTTAAAACTCTGCAAGGACAGAATGCAAAGGTAACTCTTAAGGGTGGGCCAAAGATAAACGACGCTAACATAGTAAAAACGGACATAGAAGCATCCAACGGTGTGATCCACGTAATAGACAAGGTCATACTCCCACCCAATTAATAATCCCATGCCCCTCCGGGGGCTTTTTCAGAAAACAAGATTATAGTTTTTTCTTTTCCTTTGCAGTCTTTATAAGAGAAACAAACAAAGGGTGTGGTTCAAAGGGCTTGCTCTTGAACTCTGGGTGAAACTGACAGCCTATATACCAAGGATGGTCTTTTAGCTCTATAACTTCCACAAGCCTGCCGTCGGGAGAAAGACCAGAAAACACCATCCCTTCCCTTTCAAAGGCTTCTCTGTAGGAATTGTTAAACTCATACCTGTGTCTGTGCCTTTCGTAAATAACCTCCTTTCCGTATATTTCCCTTACCTTTGTGCCCTCTTTCAGCACGCACGGATAAGCTCCAAGTCGCATAGTCCCTCCGAGATTTTCTATTTGCTTCTGCTCGTGCATGATATCAATTACAGGATGCTTGGTATTTGGGTCAAATTCGGTAGAGTTAGCATCCTTTAACCCAAGCACGTTTCTTGCAAACTCCACGCACATAAGTTGCATACCAAGGCATATACCCAGCGTGGGCTTTTTGCTTATCCTCCCATAGTTCAAAGCCCTTATCTTACCCTCTGTTCCCCTCTCCCCAAAGCCACCAGGAACCACTATAGCATCCGCCTCTTCCAAAAGTTCCTCCTTGGGATCTTCCGAGTTAACCCAAAGGATCTCTACCCTTACACCGTTTGCTATACCTCCGTGGATCAAGGCTTCGGTCAAACTCTTATAAGAGTCCTTTAAGCTCACATACTTGCCAACTATTGCTACTTTTACTGTTTCTTGAGCGTTTTTGAGCACATAGGTTATCTTCTCCCACTTACTCTTGGACTCCACAAAGTTCAAACCAAGCCTTTTTGCCAGCCATTGGTCAAGTCCCTGTTTTTTAAAAAGGAGGGGCACTTCGTATATATAATCCACATCTGGAGCAGATATAACTGCGTCGGGGCTTACGTTTGTGTAGAGGGAAAGTTTTAGCTTTAAGTCTTCTGGAATCTCTCGCTCTGATCTGCATATCAAAACATCCGGTTGAATGCCTATAGCTCTAAGCTCCTTTACTGAGTGCTGTGTTGGTTTTGTTTTTAACTCCCCCACGCTTTTTATGTAAGGAACGTAAGTTACATGCACATAGGCACAGTTGTCTCTGCCAAGCTCCATACCAAGCTGTCTTATAGCTTCCAAAAAGGGAAGACTTTCTATGTCTCCTACAGTCCCCCCCACCTCAACTATTACAATTTGGTTATCCTTCTCAACAGCCCTTATAAGCCTCTTTATCTCGTCTGTTATATGAGGTATAACTTGAACAGTAGCTCCAAGATAGTCTCCTTTCCTTTCCCTCTGTATTACGTTAAAATAAACCCTACCAGAAGTTACGTTGTTCTCTGCCCCCATCTTTGCATTTGTAAATCTTTCGTAATGTCCAAGGTCCAGATCCGTTTCTGCGCCGTCTTCTGTAACATAAACTTCCCCATGTTGATAAGGGCTCATCGTCCCAGGATCTACGTTTAGATAAGGGTCCAATTTCTGAAGGGTCACTTTATAGCCTATCTCTTCCAAAAGGGATGCAATGGCTGCCGAAGAAACACCTTTACCCAAAGAAGAAAGAACACCACCTGTTATAAAGATATACTTTGCCACGGATATACTATTTTAACCCACTAAATACATAGTTTCTGCTTCAACAGCTTTTTTGCCATCATCCAGTATCATATCTCTGTAAGATTTGCCCGCTGGGACCATGGGCAAAACGTTTTCTTCCCTATCCACTACAAAGTCAAGCACCACTGGTTTGTCTTTTATCTTAAGAGCTTCCTCTATAATTTCCCTCACTTCCTTTGGCTTTTCTGCCCTGAAACCCACCGCTCCGCAAGCCTCCGCAAGCTTTACGAAATCAGGTTGAACGCTCAAATCCACCTCTGCGTATCTTTTCTCATAAAAAAGCTCTTGCCACTGACGAACCATCCCAAGGTAAGCATTGTTTATTATGGCTACTTTTACCGGTATCTGATACTGCACTGCAGTTACGAGCTCTTGCATAGTCATCAAGAATGATCCATCTCCATCTATTGCAATAACCTCTTTGTCAGGTCTTCCTATCTTTGCACCGATGGCTGCGGGAAAGCCAAAGCCCATAGTCCCAAGTCCGCCGGAGTTTATAAACTGTCTTGGGAATTTATATTTATAAAACATCGCCGCCCACATTTGGTGCTGACCCACACCTGCGGTAATTATGGCATCTCCCTTTGTCGCCTCCCATATCTGTTCTATCACATACTGAGGTTTTATCACTGTGTCTGAGTTTCTATACCTCAGGGGATAGTTCCTTTTCCACATTTCTATCTGTTCTATCCACGCCTGTCTTTCCTTAGGAAAGAGAAGTTTTACCCCTTCCCGCTTTAGTTCTTCTAAGAGTTTTCTTAGAACGATCTTCACATCGCCTACGATTGGCACATCCACGGTTATGTTCTTAGAAATAGACGCGGGATCCACATCTATGTGTATTATCTGTGCTTGGGGGGCAAACTCTTCTATCTTTCCAGTCACCCGATCATCAAATCTTGCACCCACCGCTATCAAAAGGTCACAGTTATACACAGCCATGTTTGCATAGTAAGTGCCGTGCATTCCAAGCATATGAAGAGCTAAGGGATGGTCTTCGGGAAAGGCACCTTTACCCATATTGGTGGTAGTCACGGGTATCTTTGCAAGTTCAGCAAGTTCTATCAGTTCCTTTTGAGCTTCCGAATTAACCGCTCCGCCACCCACATAAAGCACGGGCCTTTTAGCTTCCAAGATTAATTTTGCTGCCTTCCTTATCTGCTGAGGATTACCTTCCAAATGGGGTTTGTATCCGGGTAAAGACTCTCTAACCTGTTCATCGGTGGGTATAGGAACATCCGAAAGTTTTTGAGTTATATCCTTTGGGATGTCTATAAGCACTGGTCCCGGTCTTCCTGTAGATGCTATATAAAAAGCTTGCCTTATTATGAGCGGAAGGTCTTCTATTCTTTTGACCAAAAAGTTGTGCTTTGTTATTGGTCTTGTTATGCCTACTATATCCACTTCCTGAAAGGCGTCATTACCTATGAGATGGGTAGGCACTTGTCCGGTAATAAAGACAACGGGCACAGAATCCATGTAAGCATCTGCTATAGGCGTAACCAAGTTGGTTGCTCCGGGTCCAGAGGTAGCAATCGCCACACCTACCTTACCTGTTGCCTTTGCATAGCCTTCTGCCATATGACCTGCCCCCTGTTCATGCCTTGCCAGTATGTGCTTGATAGACCCATCCCTGTATAGGGCATCGTACACCTCCATAATGGCTCCCCCAGGAATACCAAATATAACTTCCACACCCTCTTTTTTTAGCGTTTCTATTACTATGTCCGCACCTTTCCTTAGCATAAAAATACCTCCTTACTTTTTACTTTTTTATGCTCCCAAAACCCACTCTTCCCTTCCATTGGCAAAAACTTCCTTTTTCCAAATAGGTGCTCTTTTTTTAACCTCATCCACTACATACCTGCAAGCAGAGAAGGTTTCTTCTCTGTGTCCCCCATAAACTACTACCATGAAAGAGGGCTCTCCTACCTTTACCACACCCAATCTATGATGGATGAAGATCTCCTTAACAGGAAACTTATTAAAAGCTTCCTGCCTTATTTCTTGCATAACCTTTATAGCCATTTCTGGAAACGCTTCATAGTGAAGTTCTTGCACACCATCGTCTTCCCTAACTATACCCAAAAATACCACATTTGCTCCGCAGTTTTGTGGCATCTCATAAGAAGAAAGCACTTTATCCACTCCAAACCATTCCACACCTAAATAGACTTTCGGCACCATGAAAGTTAAATATATACTTTATCTTCTGTACATGGCAATATTTTTTAAATGCTCCTCATAACTGGAGCTAAAGACGTGCCTACCGTTCCCCATAGAAACAAAGTATAAGTAGTTAGTTTTTGCCGGATTTAGAGCAGCCTCTAAGGATTTTATCCCTGGATTACATATAGGAGACGGAGGCAAGCCTTTGTAATAGTAAGTGTTGTATGGATCTTCCAGCTGAAGATGCTTCCTTGTGAGCTTACCGTTCCACTCAGCCCTTCTTTTTAGGGCATATATAACCGTTGGATCTATCTGTAAGGCCATACCTTTCTTTATCCTATTGTATATAACCGAGGACACAAGAGGCCTTTCTTCATCCACACCCGTTTCCTTTTCTATCATGGATGCAATAATTACCCATTCCTCCAATGTCAGTTCTTTTTCTTCAAGCTGACTTCTCAAAGATTCAGTTCTTTTGAGAAAGTTTCTAAACATAGTATCTATGATTCTCATTGGATGTGTGTTTTTAGAGAAGTAGTAGGTGTCTGGAAATAAAAAGCCTTCCATAGTATAGGTTTTCAATCCATACTTTTTTGCAGTATCTGGAGAATTGGCAAGCTCAATAAAGTCTTCCGCCTTGCATATTGAGTATTTTTCCAATAAACTTGCTATGTCGTATATATCGTATCCTTCAGGTATAGTTATTTTGTAAAGCTTTCTTTGGCCTCTGCTTATTTTCAAATAGACATCCCACGGAAATACCAATCCGCTAAATTCGTATTCACCAGCTTCAAGCTTATCCCTCAAAAAGGTGTGAATTACAATAAAGGATAGAGGGCTTTTTAGGAGCCCCTCTCTGTAGAGTATCATGGCTATATCTACACTACTTTTGCCGTAAGTGATTTCCACAGTTTTGTGCGTCCTAACAGGAAAAAAGGCGTATATTAGAAAAACAAAAACTAAACCTAAGGGTGCAAAGATCTTGAAGTATTTCATAAGCTCTCAAAAAACTCCATTAAGATAACGTAAGCAGAAAGGGAATCTTTAAATTCTCTTTTTTTGCTTTCTTTGACATTTACCATCAGCCTGTAGGCTTCTTCTGTGGTGTAGCGTTCATCCCACAACTCAACAAGCACATCCTCTGGCAAAAAAGTTCTTAGCTTTTCAACAAACTTTCTAACTTCTGATGCCCTTTGCCCTTCCTTACCGCTGGGTGTGAGAGGAAGACCCACAAGGACAACATCTACGTTATGTTGTTTTATTATGTTTAATAAATCTGAAAATACCCCTTCCCCGTTTTTGAGTGGTTTGAGGGGAATAGCTAACTTTAAGCGTGTGTCCCCTAAGGCAAGACCTATTTTCTTACTTCCCCAATCTACTCCTAAAACCTTCAACCAGTCCTAAAGCCTAAAACTTTGTAAAGCAGACAAAAGCCTGTTACGGCTGTACCTATTAACACAAGTCCAACTATTCCAAGTATCCACCAAAGACCACCGTTAGCAAAGGCAAGGTAGATAAATATAAGACCCAAAACAACCCTTATGGCTCTGTCCCACACTGCTAAGTTTTTTTCCATGGCTTTACCTCCTTGTTAAATAGGCACGGGCGGACTCGAACCGCCGACCTCCGCCTTGTAAGGGCGGCGCTCTTCCATCTGAGCTACGCGCCTTTTGCTTTAATATAATAACACAAGAGAAAAATGGAAGACATTAGAGCTTAGGGGGATGTCCCAATGAGGGATTTTCTAACAACCTCAGAATTTCTTCAACCTTCTTGATAGGATCCTTAGCAGTCAAAATACTTCTTCCCACTACTATCATATCCGCTCCGTTTCTTATAGCTTCTTCAATTCTTACTACTCTCTTTTGGTCATCCTGTGGTTCTCCATAAAGTCTTACTCCCGGAACAACCGCAAAAAAGTTAAACTTAGATTTTAAAAGAGGAAGCTCTTTTCCAGAGCATACTAAACCTTCAATGCCACAATTCAAAGCCAAAGACGACAAGTTGAGGATGTAATCTTCCTTAGAGATACACAGTCCCCACTCCTTTAGCTGATCTTCTTCCAAGCTCGTTAATAGGGTTACGCCCAAAAGTTTAATACCCTTTGCTGTATTCACCGCTTCCCTTAGAGCATCCTTCCCTGAAACTATATGCACCGTAAGATAATCTGCTCCCAAATCTAATGCCGATAACACAGCGTTTCTTATTGTGCTTGGTATATCATGAAGCTTTAGGTCCAAAAAAAGCTCAAAACCTTTTTGCTTTATCAGGTCCGTTATCTTTCTGTGATGAGATATAAAAAGCTTATACCCAACCTTAAAAACGATGGGTTTATCTTTAAGGGCGTTTATAAGCTCAACAGCTTTGTCATAATCTGTATCTAACGCTATACAAAGTTTTGGCATTGCTTTAATATTATATATTTTGAGGAGGGGTGGCCGAGTGGACGAAGGCGGGTGATTTGAAATCACCTGTGGGTCTTGACGGCCCACCGGGGGTTCGAATCCCTCCCCCTCCGGTTGTAAGGGGACGTAGCTCAGCGGGAGAGCGCCTGCATCGCAAGCAGGAGGTCGGGGGTTCAAATCCCCTCGTCTCCAATTATATTTATAGGTTATGGGCATCTTTTCGGAGGATCTAATAAACCTTGGCGATCTTATAGATGTAGAGTTTGAGATAAAGGTTCCCGCTTCGCTTTTGAGCTCTACAGTAAAAGGTTTAAGCTTTGAGTTAGCAGAAGGTATAATGAGGGTAGGATTTAAAAAGAAGGGGTTGATATTTTCCAAAAACGTTCAGGTGCTTTTCAGAGAAGACCCTAAGGCTGTAAGGAATAAACCTAGCGAAAGAAGTATAGGACTTTTGATAGCTACTGAAAAAAATCTAAAGGAAGTTCTTGAAAAAGGTGGTTTTCTACAAGAAGGGGACCACGTATTTATAAATCTTTTGGAGGCCATAAAAAACACAGAAGAGTATCTGAAAGTTCCCAAACAGTTCAGAGAAAGGATCATTTTGAGTAGATACAAAATAAAAGATGGTTTTGTTCAGCTTTGGGCTAAGGTAAGCAAAGGTGTATAATTTTAGACATGTATTACCTGCTAATTACCCTCTTTATATTGGTTGCATTACTACTTATTGTAGTAGTTTTGATGCAAAGGGGTAGGGGTGATGTGGGAAGTGCCTTTGGAGGTATGGGACAGGGGGTGTTTGGTCCAGGCGGTGTGGATACTATACTTACAAAGGCTACTTATTGGCTCGGTTTTACCCTTATGGGTTTGGCATTGCTGATCGGATTGTTCCACCCATCAAAAAAGGGGTCTTTATTGGAAGATGAAGGTAAAAGACCTTCTGTTAATACCCAGCAAAGTATCCCAAAGGGACAAACAACTCCTTCTGGCACACCTTCTGAAGGTAAAACCCCCTGAACTTTATTTAAGAATGGATCAAGAAGTTCCAGAAGCTTTTGTAGAAGAATACTGGAAAGGTTTAAGTAAGCTGGAGGAAGGCTATCCTCTACAGTATCTTTTGGGGGAATGGGACTTTTACGGCAGAACCTTCAAAGTCAAAGAAGGTATCCTTATTCCAAGACCGGAGACAGAACTTCTCGTGGAAAAAACCTTAGAGCTCTTGGACAAACACAAAGAATACGTAGGTTTAGAAATAGGAGTTGGTAGTGGATGTATAGCTATTACCCTGCTTTTGGAAAGGGAAAATCTCTTTATGTATGGCACAGACATAAACCCGGACGCTTTGGAAATCTCTTGGTCAAATGCACAAATTCACGGAGTTTCTCGCAGATTAAAGCTGGCTCAAGGTAAAGACTTTGAACCAGTCCGAGGTATGAAGTTTGACTTTATCGTTTCCAATCCTCCTTACATACCAGAAAGTTTTTGGGAAGAGCTTCCGGATGCTTTGAAGCTGGAAGGAAAAGCTTCTCTCATAGGCGGTGAAAAAGGTTGGGAGTTTTACGAAAGGTTTTCCAAAGAAGCTAAAAACCATCTAAAGGTTGGTGGTTTTTTTGTATTAGAAATAGGACACGATCAGGGAGAGGTAGTCAAGGATATACTTAGAGAATACAAAGTAAAGGTGTTTAAGGATTATTCTGGTCAAGACAGGGTGGTTGTGGGATGGAACTTTTAGGACTATTAACCAGCGTGGTGTTTTTTGTAATATTGGAGGGGTTGTTTGCCGGTTCTGAAATAGCCCTTGTAAAAACCGACAGAAGCAGAGTTTTGGCTCTTTACAAAAAAACAAAATATTCTTTCCTAAAGGACTTTTACGACAATCCAGAGGACTACATAACCATTACCATGCTTGGATACACGATCAGCATAGTTTTTGCCTCCACTTTTTACACTTTGATAGTCATTAATTTGGCAAGGCGTTTTGAATTTCTTTCGGGACTTGAGGTGATCTTGTCCTCCACACTCGTGATTTTTACCTTGATTTTTGGAGAGTTTGTGCCAAAAAGTCTCTTTCATAAGTATGCAGATAGGATCCTTATTCCCAGCGTGTGGGTGTTGAACAAGCTAAAAAAGGTCTTACTGCCAATTCTTAAAATCGTAAGACTTATCAGTAGGTTTTTAACTAAGGTTATGGAAAGATTATCAAAGGAGAACATTTCCCGCAAAGACCTTTTGTCTGCTGTTGAAGACCTTTCAAAGGAAGAAGAGATTAATTTAGCGGTTAGGCTTCTTTCTGCAAAGGATACTCTGCTTTCTGAGGTGTTAAAACCTATCCACGAAGTGGTCATGATAAGCGAAAACGTTACAGTGGAGCAGGCTATAGCTGAGATGAAGAAAAGTGGTCATACAAAGCTACCTGTTTACAGAAGTAGAGTGGATGACATTTTGGGTTACGTAGATCTGTTTGACTTAGTGCCAGTGTATGGAAATGGATTGAGCATAAGGGAGTTTATAAGGCCTGTGGCGGTGTTTTCAGAATTTGCATCCGTGGAGAATGTTTTGAAAACTTTTATAAAGACAAAGGAAGGTTTAGGGATAGTGGTGGATGAGTTGGGCGTTGTTTTGGGAATAATTACAATGGATGACATCTCTTCATTCTTTATGGGCACTGAAGAGCTTCAGGAGGATAGGGTTAAGGAAGTGGAAAAGGATAAGTGGATAGTGGATGGAAGACTACAAATAGAAGATTTAGAGCGTCTTTTGTCTGTAAAATTTCCTGAGGGTCCTTACAGCACCATAGCAGGGCTGATTGCATATCAACTAAAAAGAGTTCCCAACAAAGGGGAATCCCTAAGCATAGATCAGATAAGGTTTAAAGTATTGCAATCTAACGGAAAGAGGGTTCAAAAGGTTATGGTTGAGAAGGTTTCTTCTTAACCAAAAGGGACGCAACCACAGACAGGAACACTGCACTGAAGATCAAAACCAAAGAAACAAACACGGGTATTTTGTAAAAGTCAGAGATCAGCATCTTTATGCCTATAAAGCCAAGTATGAAGGAAAGCCCATAGTGTAGAAAGTGAAAGAGGGACAGTATGGCAGAAGCAGCAAAGTATAAAGACCTCAGACCCAGTATGGCAAAGATGTTGGACGTATATACTATAAACGGATCATTTGATATGGCCAAAATGGCTGGCACCGAGTCTATGGCAAACATAATGTCTGAGCTTTCTACAAAAAGAAGGGCTAAGAAAAGAGGGGTCGCATAGAGTTTGCGGTTTTCTTTAATGAAGAAATTCCCATTGCTATACTTGGGACTCAAAGGTATTATTTTCTTCGCAAACCTGTAGACAATTGTGTCCTCTGGATGAAACTCCTTTTCTTCGGTTATCAAAAGCTTTACTGCAGAAACAATAAGGATTATGCCAAAGACGTAGATAACCCAATGGAAGTGCTTTATAAGCTCTATGCCCGCAAATATAAAAATGGCTCTGAAGACTATAGCCCCAAGCACACCCCAAAAAAGCACTTTATGCCTGTATTCCTCTGGAACCTTAAAGTAGGAAAAGATAAGTATGAAGACAAAGATATTGTCTAAGCTTAAGGCTTTTTCTAATGAATAGCCGGTAATGTATTCCAAAAAGCTTTGGGGACCTTTGTAATAATACACATAAACAGAAAAAGCTAACCCCACACCTATCCAAAAGGAAGAAAGTAAAAGGGATTCCTTTATGGATATCTTGTGCGGGTTTTTATGAAAGACAAAAAGGTCTAAAAACAGCGCAAACAAAACCACGAACCCAAATATGATCCAACCCAACTCAATCACTTAAGGCTAAGGCTGTTGGAAAAATCCCTCATCGGGACGTCCCCCAACTTCTAAGGGAACTAACCTACTTGCCCGCCTTTGCCATATTAGAAAAGTCCCTTACAAAGAACTTCTCCAGCAAAGGCAAGACAAGGGCAGATTGACGGGAGTTGGAATTACTTGGCTCGCTCTGAAGGCTTTTAAGCTTTTTTACATACATCTTAGCTTTTATTATAACCACCTTGAAGGATTTTTTGAACATCCTCAAATCGATTTCCAATTTTTCCATTTATTGTCTAAATTTAACTGACTTCGTCTGAAAATACAACATCGGGTGGTGGAACTTTTATTATACCCTGTTTGTATCCGAGCTCCAAAAGTAGCCTTACTGCCTTTCTGCCATCCTCTCCATAGTCCAGAGTTCTTTGGTTTACATACATACTTACGAATCTACCCAAAGGTAGTGGAAGGCCAGTTTGAGACTTCCACCATTCCCCCAGGTCTACTACTTTTAAAAGTCCTCTTTCTTGATATCCCAACTGTCCTTCGTGTATCACCAGCCCTGCTTTAACTTGTCCAGATAAAACCGCATCAAGGATTTGGTCAAAAGGATAGACTACTGATTCAATCTCTGGCTAGTAAAGCTTTAAGACTAAGTAAGCTGTAGTTAAAAGTCCAGGAACGGCTACTTTTTCTCCCTTCAGGCTTTTTAACTCCTCCTTCGCTACGATCAAAGGTCCATAGCCATCTCCCACACTTCATCCACTTGGAAGGACCAAGTATTTATCGGAGATGTATGGATAGGCATGAAAGGACATTGCAGATAATTCATAGGTACCTTTCATAGCGTACTCGTTTAAGGTTTGAATATCTGTCAGCACGTGTTCTATCTGCAAACCTTCTGTATCTATAATACCAGCGGTTAATGGATAGAACATAAAAGCATCGCCTGCGTCTGGACTGTGGGCTATTCTTATCAGCATGGAAATATAATAAACTAATTGGCTCTAAGCAGAGTTTTTAAGACTAAGGGTGTGATGCGGAAGGTGTAATAACCAAAGGTCAGGAAAAGGAGAAAAGAAAAAAGCTTTTCCATGTAAGGATGGAGAACATTTCCTAACAAAAGCCCAGTTATCATTGGAGGGATAAGAATAAGAAGTCTCTCTGCTACTTTTACATCCAAAATCTGTTTTAGAGTGGGCACCTTTTCTTTTCCCATCTTTGGTGCGTAAAACTTCCACCAAAACAGGAAAGGCAGTATGTGATAAGAGGCACCTACAGTAATCACAGTTAAGAATCCGTAGAGCATACCGTCAGAATGAAGCATGAACAATCCAAAATCCTTGATGCCTGCTATGGAAACGCCAATTAAAAGATAAAACCAGCACAAAAACAACCCCAAAATAAGAAACTTAACCGACACATCAAGCCCTTTTAATGGACTCCTCCTTTGGTTTAGCGTATCATAGACACCATAAGAAAGCACACCCACGGATAAAAGCTGAACAATGCCAGAGTAAGAAAGGTAAGTGTAGTTGGATAGATACCAAGATAGGGAAACTAAGATAGAGCTTGTAGCTTGTATAGCTAAATTTATCCATAGTATATACCTTCTGTCCAAACTCTCTAATTGTAGCATGGGAACAAAAACGTAATAGGAGCCTACTATAACGGGCATAAAATAGCCAACAGTTATAAGGTGCTTTAAAAATAGTCTATTTTCATGATTAACAAAAACACCAGAGAGAAGGTAGAACAAACTGCCGGTTAGGATGAACAGAACGATTGGGTCCTTTAGTTTTTTCGTATTGAAAACTAATAACATCATATGCAAAAAGGGGAGTGTGAAGTAAAACAGGGTATTTATCTTTCCAAAGAGTAAGTAATAGAGAGTATTCCCGATCCACAAAAGCATATAGGCGTAAGTAAAGACCTCCCCTCTGATAGAGTAACCCTGTATTGTGGGATAAAGTTGGAAAATAACACCTGATATTAAGCCGGGGAAGGCATAGAATATAAGAAGGTTGGTGTAGTTTCTCCCAAAAAGCTTAAGAACCAAAGAGAGTAAAAGTAATAAGAAGAAAACATGCACATAAAGAGGAGTAAGCTTCAGTAAAGATGCAGGTCTTATCATTCTCTTATGAGTTTTCTCAGATCTTCTAACATCTAGAGAAACTTTTCATCTGACATCCTTCTTATCCTTTTAGCCTGCCCGAGGGTTACTGTATGGGGTAGTATTTTCCTCAATATGGGATTTTTAAGAGGGGTAAAGCCATATTTTATAAGCACATCAAGAGCCTCCGGAACTCTTTTTAGGAGTTCTCCCACGTTTGTCTCTTCTGTAATCTCAAACTCCAACTCCTTTGCACAGGCAACCTCTTCCTTTTCTAAGGGTTCTGTCTTATCACTGCGCCATATCCTAAGGAGAAAACCTTCTTCTGTTTCTTTTAGCTCATACTCATAACCCATCTCCGAGAGCTTAGGTAAAAGGTGGACGAAAGGTCTTGAACCGAGCACCTCCAAAACTTCACCTTTTTGGAGCTTTTCAAGAGCCTGAACAATTTTTATCATCGGTTGAGGTGGCTCTAAGTCCCTAACATCTAGTCTCATGTTTTTAATCTCCCTCTTTAAATAGATAGTTCTCAAGCTTTACGTCTGCAATATATCCTAAGGAGGCTATTTTGGCTTCCACCGCACGGAGTAGGTATTCTCCCACTGGACAGAAAGGGCTGGTTGGAGTTATGGAAATCTTAACCTTTTCATTTTCTATTTTTATCTCCTTTACCAAACCCATAGACACTATATCCATTCCAGTATGGGGATCTATCACCTCTCTTAGCTTTTCAAACAATTTTTCTTTCATGTTTATCTCCTTTCAAGGTCTCTAAACAATCGGTGGCATCCCATACAACCCTGCAACATCCAATTGAACTTTTCGTAAGCTTCATCTTTTTTCCCTTCCCTCATAAGCTTGGTGATCTCCTCTGCAGAACCATGGACCTGTCTTTCAAAGGTTGGCATTGCCCTTAGAAACTCGGCCCTTTTCGAGGGATCTATGTATTGAATGGGCCCTCCCTTTGGCATTGGATGGCGAGCAATCTCCTCAGCACCACGAACTACTAGCTCATCGTTGTTTAAGAGAAAACCTTGAAGGATCCTTAAAGTAGCACTGTTAACTATTTGCATCACCTGTCTAAAAGTAAGCTCTTCTTGGGCGTGGGATATGGTAAGAAGAAAGGCGAAAAACATAAAAACTTTCAACATTTTTCTTACCTCCAAAAGACAAATGTATGACTAAGAGAGAGGAAGAGATATGATAGTAATCATTTACATACCCATGTTAACTGAGGTAAAAGACAGGTGATTACGCAAACCCTTATAATAACTACTTATGAAAGCTATTATTTCAGTGTATTACAAAGAAGGAGTAGAGGAGTTAGCCCATGCCTTGAAAGAAGCTGGATACGAGCTTGTATCTTCCGGAGGCACAGCTGATTACTTAAGAAGGAAGGGATTAGAAGTTGTAGAGGTGGAAGACATCACGAAGTTTCCGGAAATCTTTGACGGTAGGGTAAAAACTCTGCATCCTGTTATACACGGTGGCATACTTATGAGAGATTGGGTGGAAAAGGACAAGGAAGATGCCAACAGGCTCGGCATAGAACCAATAGGTGCGGTAGTTGTAAATCTATACCCCTTTGAAGAAAAGTTTTTTGAGGGTTTGGAAGAGAGGGAGCTTATGGAGTTTATAGATGTGGGCGGACCAGCCCTTCTTAGGGCTTCTGCAAAAAACTTCTACAGGGTTTTGGTGGTTTGCGACCCAGAGGACTACGGATGGGTTGCCCAAAAGCTAAAGGAAGGAAGTATTAGCCTAAAAGACAGAAAATACTTAGCCCTAAAGGCTTTTTCTATGACTGCATACTACGACAGTTTAATCTCAAGGGCACTTTCTGACCTTTTTGAAATAGATGGAATATTTCCAAAATTTGCCATTCCGGTGAAATCTCTCGGAGAGTTAAGATACGGAGAAAACCCACACCAAAGAGCTTGGCTTTTGGAGAATCCCTTAGAGGGCTTGGGCATAACTAAAGCCAAGGTCCTTCATGGAAAGGAGATGTCCTATAACAACTATTTAGATGCGGACTCTTCCTTTAAGCTCGTGTCTCAGTTTCAGGAGCCAGCCTGTGCTATTGTAAAGCACAACAATCCTTGCGGAGTAGCCCTTGGTAAAAGTCCAGCGGAAGCCTTCTTGAGAGCCAAAGAAAGCGATCCAGAATCTGCCTTTGGTGGCATAGTTGCCTTTAACTGTCCTGTGGACTTAGAGACTGCAAAGCTGTTAAAGGAACTTTTCCTTGAGGTAATTCTTGCACCTGAGTATGAAGAGAAGGCTATGGAAGTTCTAAAGATCAAGAAAAATCTAAGGATCATTCAATTCTTTGGTTTGTCTCACTATTGGGACATTAAAAAGGTCAGCGGTGGGTATTTACTTCAGGAAGAAGACACCGTAGATTATCAAAAGTTTGAAGTGGTAAGTCAAAGAAAGCCAACGCCTGAGGAGGTAAAGGACCTAATTTTTGCTTTTAAAGTTTGCAAGTATGCAAAGTCAAACGCTGTGGTTATTGCAAAAGACGGTAGAACCATTGGCATTGGCACAGGCAATACGTCAAGGGTTGATAGCTTAAGGTGTGCTATTCAGAAGGCTAAGAGGTTTGGCTTTGATTTGAATGGTGCGGTAATGGCTTCCGAAGCCTTTTTGCCTTTTAGCGACAGCGTGGAACTATGCGCAGAGGTGGGCATATCTGCCATCATACAACCTGGTGGTTCCATAAGGGACAAGGAGGTAATACAGGCTTGCGATAGGCATGGAATAGCCCTTGTTTTTACGGGGACAAGACACTTTAGGCACTAACTAAAGAATACCAAAGTAAAAGCCCGTCATGATATCCTAAAAGGTCCTCACAAGCTCTTTCCGGATGGGGCATAAGCCCAAAGACGTTAAATTCTTTGTTGCAAATTCCTGCAATGTTTCCCACAGAACCGTTTGGGTTGGCATCTTGACTTACCGTGCCGTCTTCTTGGCAGTATCTAAAAAGCACCTGACCTCTCCTTTCCATTTCCCTCAGCTCTTCTTCTGGAACATAATACCTGCCTTCTGCGTGAGCTATTGGAAGTCTTATAACATCTCCTTTTTCTAGCTTTTTCGTAAAAGGTGTGGAATTGTTTTCTACTCTCAAAAACACGTCTTTGCAAACAAACCTTAAATTTTCGTTTTTTAGAAGAGCTCCTGGCAAGAGGTGAAGCTCGGTTAAGATCTGAAAACCATTGCAAATGCCAACCACAAGCCCACCCCTTTGAGAAAAATCTACGATAGCCTTTGCCAGAGGAGTTTTACTCGCCAACGCACCAGCCCTGAGGTAGTCCCCAAAGGAAAAACCACCGGGCAAAACTACGCAATCTACGTTTTCTATCTTCGTCTCCCTGTAATCCAAAAATCTTACATCCACACCAACCACATCCCTGAGCACATAGTAGGTATCATAATCGCAATTAGAACCCGGGAATACACAAACGCCAAACCTCATTCTATCACATACTCTTCTATGAGTGGGTTATAAAGAAACTTTTCTACGATCTCCTTAACCTGGGAAGGGTCTTCCACATCCAGCTCAATTATTTTACCCACCCTAACCTCTTTTACCTTGTAGCCGTTGTCTTCCAGCACCTCTTTTACAGCTCTACCTTCTGGGTCCAAAAGTCCCCTTTTTGGAACAACCAAAACCCTAAGCTTCGCCATCTGTCTTTTTTAATTATACCCGAAACCGATATTATATTTATTTTTTATGATGTTAGAGTTAAAGGAAAAACTGCAGGACTTAAAAGATAGGTTTGAGGATGTAAAACACGGTTTGGACCCAGATAATCTTGAAAGGGAGTTACAGGAAATAGACAAAACTATGGCCTCTGGGGACTTTTGGAGCGATCCAGAAAAAGCGAAAAATTTGACGCAAAGAAGAAAATGGCTTGAAGACAATCTAAAAACCCTAAGGGAATTAGAAAAAACTCTCAAAGACGTTGAAGAGTTTATGGAAATAGTTTCGGATGAAGATCTTGACAGCTTGCAAATGATAGAGGAGGAGCTAAGAAATGCGGAAAAGCTAATTGAAAGCATGGAGATTAAGGTTTTCCTTTCTGGAGAAATGGACGAAAAGAATGCCTACCTTACCGTGCAAGCTGGTGCGGGTGGAACAGAAGCGTGCGACTGGGCTGAAATGCTTTTTAGGATGTACAGAAGGTGGGCGGAGAAAAGGGGCTATGAGGTAGAGATCATAGACTATCAGCCTGACGATGTAGCAGGCATAAAGAGTGCTACCATGCTTATAAAAGGACCATACGCTTACGGTTATTTGAAAGGGGAAAGTGGAGTTCACAGACTTGTGCGCATTTCTCCCTTTGACGCCAACGCCAGAAGGCACACATCCTTTGCCTCAGTGTCTGTAGTCCCTCAGATAGACCAAACTATAAACATAGAGATAAGGGAAGAGGATTTGGAGATGGAAACCTTTAGAGCCAGCGGAGCAGGTGGCCAGTACGTAAATAAGACAGATACCGCAGTTAGAATAAGGCACAAACCAACCGGTATCGTGGTCACCTGCCAACAAGAAAGGTCTCAGTATCAAAACAGAATGAAGGCTTTGGAGCTTTTGAAGGCTAAACTCTATCAGTTGGAACTTCAGAAGCTGGAAGAAAAAAGGAGGGCTTTGGAAGGTGAGAAAACTGAGATAGGTTGGGGATACCAGATAAGGTCCTATGTATTTCAACCCTACCAAATG
This sequence comes from Thermocrinis jamiesonii, assembly GCF_000702425.1. NCBI lineage: Bacteria > Pseudomonadati > Aquificota > Aquificia > Aquificales > Aquificaceae > Thermocrinis > Thermocrinis jamiesonii. Next base: position 136,378 of record NZ_JNIE01000004.1, on the reverse strand, counting down.
GTAAAGGATCTAAGGACAGGCTTAGAGGTAGGTGATGTGCAAAGGGTAATGGACGGGGACATAGACCCGTTTATAGAAGAATACCTAAGGTGGAGGGCAAAACAATCCGCATCCAGCAAGGGTTAATACTTAAACTTTTACTTTTGAGCATTAGCTTTGGTGCGGAGGTCTGCATAAAACAGCTTAACAATCCTTTTCCTGAACCATACCTAACCCATGCGTTGAGAAATACGGTAGAGAGGGCTTTTTTGCAAGCAGGAGCAAAACTTGGTTGTAAAGAGGGCACTCAAGAGGTGAATGTGGCGGTTTTGGAATTAAAGGAAAATCCCGCAGGCATCTCTCCTTCTCAAAGGGTAAATGTTTATGAACTGAACCTTTCCTTTAAGCTCAAATTTAAAGGTGAAGAAAAAAACTACGGTGCGAAAGTTTCTTACTCTCTTCCCTCCGGTGCGGAAGGGGATATTGGCAGACGTTTTGCAATAGACGACGCTTTGAATATAATTTATCCTAAGCTTTTAGAAGACCTTAGGAGGAGGTATAAGCATGTTGATAAACTTTGAAACAGAGAAAAGTGTGCAAGAGGTAAGACAGGCTATAGAAGAGAAGGCTAAGGCAAAGGGCTTTGGCGTTATGTCTGTGCATGAAGTTTCTAACATTCTAAAAAACAAAGGTGTGCCTATAGACTACGAGTGCATAATAGTGGAAGTTTGCTCTCCAAAGCACGCAAGCCAGGTGCTGTCAAAAAACGCCTTCATATCCACCGCCATGCCCTGTAGAATTGCTATCTTTCAAAGGGACAACAAAACAGTAGTTAGCACCATAGCACCTACTGCAATGCTTGACATGTATAACGAACCAGAATTAAAACCAGTGGCGGAGGAAGTAGAAAAGCTAATGAAAGAAATTATGGAAGAATCCCTTTGATGGATGATGCTTACTTTATGGGATTGGCCTTAGAGCTGGCCAAAGAAAGGAAGGGCTTAACACACCCAAACCCAACCGTTGGATGTGTGATAGTCAAAGATGGCAAGATTATAGCCAAAGCCAATCATGAAAGGGCTGGAATGCCTCATGCTGAGGCTAAGGCTCTTGCGATCGCAGGAGATTCTGCAAAGGGCTCTACCCTTTACGTTACCTTAGAGCCTTGCGTCCATTACGGACGCACTCCACCTTGCACAGACGCCATCATCAAGGCAGGGGTTAAAAGAGTGGTTATAGCTGTCTTGGACCCAAACCCGTTGGTTTCCGGAAAAGGAGTAGAACGCCTAAGGCAGGCAGGGATAGAGGTTAAGGTAGGTGTCTTAGAAGACCAAGCCAAAAGGATAAACGAAGACTTTTTTACCTACATCACCCAAAAAAGACCTTACGTAACTTTGAAGTTTGCCCAAAGCTTGGATGGTTCCTTAGCAACAAAGGACTACCAAAGCAAGTGGATAAGCTCAGAAGAAAGCAGAAACTACGCCCACAAACTGCGCGCTGAAGCCTCTGCGGTGCTTGTTGGAATAAACACAGTCCTTAGGGACAACCCTAAGCTTACGGTGCGAGCCTTTAAGTGGGAAAAAAATCCGCTTAGAATAGTGTTGGATCCAAAATTAAAGATCCCGATGGACTGCAATCTTATAAAAGACAAAGAAGCAAAGACTATCGTTATAACCGCTGTGGAAGACAAAGAAAAGATCCAAGCTTTAGAAGAGGAAGGAGTGGAAGTTCTACTGGCAGAGCACGAAAACGGTCTGCTCAACCTTAAAGAAGTTTTAAGAGAACTTTACTTTAAAGAAGTAATGCATCTGTTGGTGGAGGGAGGAGCCAAGACTTTAACAAGTTTTTTAGAAAATAGACTTTTTGACAGGCTATGCGTCTTTGTGGCACCCATCATCCTTGGAGAGGGAGTAAGAATAGGAGACCTTGGTATAAGAAAGGTAGAGGATGGCATAAAGCTAAGGCTCAGGGAACTGAAGACCTTTCAACAAGACGTTTTCTTGGAATTTGTAAAAGAATGAACATAGTCTTTATGGGAACCCCTACTTTTGCTTTGCCAAGCCTGATGGAACTTACAAAACACTTTACGGTCAAGGCGGTTATAACTCAACCAGACAAACCCTCCGGCAGAGGACAAAAGCTTACACCCCCACCCGTAAAGCTCTTTGCCTTAGAAATAGGTATAGATTGCTTTCAACCAAAGAGTAAAACAGAACTCTATCAACTCTTAGAGAGCTTAAAGCCTGATTGTGTGGTGGTTGTTGCCTACGGCAGGTTGCTAACAAAGGACATGCTTCAAATTCCAAAATTTGGATGCATAAACCTTCATGCGTCTTTGCTTCCCAAGTATAGGGGAGCTTCTCCTATTCAGAGGAGTCTTTTGGCTGGAGATAAGTGGGCTGGCAATTCGGTAATGCTTATGGACGAAGGAATGGACACCGGACCCATACTCTCAAGGCAGATAGTAAAGATAGAACCAGAGGACAATTACCAAACCCTTTCAGAAAAACTCTCTAAGATAGGTGCATTTTTGCTTGTGGAAACTCTAAAGCTTTGGTTTAAGGGAGAAATCAAGCCAAAGCCTCAAAAAGGTAATCCTACCTATGCACCACCCGTAATAAAGGAGGAGCTAAAAGTTTGCTGGAAGGCACAGGCCCAAAGTGTGATAAACAGGGTGAGGGCATTTTTCCCAGAGGCCTACTGTTTAACTCCAAAGGGAGAGAGGTTAAAGATCCTAAGAGCCAAACTTGCGGATGGTGTGGGAGAGGCAGGAGAAATAATAGACAAAAAAAGACTCGTAGTTGCCTGTGGAGAGGGTGCAGTGGAAATCTTAGAACTCATAAATCAAAAAGGTAAAAGAGTTTCTGGAGAAGAATTTATAAGAGGTTACAGGGAGGGTTTTCTCTTATAATTTAACTAATGATAAACATAATAGAGCCAAGATTTTTTGAAGAAGAAAAACAAGCGATAGTTCAAATACTTGAAAGCCACAAGATAACAAGAGGCGAATGGACCAAGTTTTTTGAAGAGTCCTTTGCTAAGTATTTAGGTGTTAAGTATGCCTTTACAGTTTGCTCTGGCACTGTAGCCCTGTTTATAGCCCTAAAAGCTTTGAAGGTTGAGGGGGAAAGGGTAATAGTCCCAGCCATGAGCTTTATGGCAACCATAGATGCGGTTTATTTGGCGGGTGGTATTCCCATAGTGGTAGATGTGGATGAATATTACACAATGGACCCAAATCAACTGGAGGATGCGGTAAAAAGATACAACCCAAAGGTGGTTATTCCTGTCCATCTTTATGGCCAGCCTGCAGACATGCAGGCAATAAACTACCTTTCTGAAAAGTATGGCTTTGTTGTTCTTGAAGACGCTGCCCAAGCCCATGGAGCGGAATTCTTTGGAAAAAAGGTCGGAAGCTTAGGACATTTATCTGCCTTTAGCTTTTACGCTTCAAAAAATGTTCCCATGGGAGAGGGAGGAGTTATAGCAACAAACGATGATAAGATCGCTAAGGAAGTAAAGAAGTGGATAGATTTTGGCGAGCATCCTGCTTTTAACGTCAGAATAACAGAATTTCAAGCTGCCATCGGCGCCATACAACTCAAGCACTTGGACGAAAGAAACAGAAGAAGAAGGGAGATAGCCAAAAGGTATTCAGAAAGCATAAACTCAAGCTTTATACATCCAACGGAAAGGGAAGGTGCCTATCATGTGTATCACCTTTATACTCTGAGGCACAAAGAGAGGGATAGGATAATATCTTTGCTCAAAGAAAACGGGATAGACGCAAGGGTGTATTATAGCTATCTTCTCAGTGAGTTAAGAGGTGCAGAGCATCTTCCACTTACCAACGCTGAGAGGTTTAAAAAAGAAGTCTTTTCCATACCAGTCCATCCATACTTAACAGAAGAAGAGGTAGAGAAAATAATCCATAGTCTTAAGGCTGTTGAGGTGTTTGTTTAGTAAGCTCTGCACCTTTTATGTTAAGAATTACTATCTCCACCCTTCTGTTTTGAGCTCTACCCTCCGGTGTGGCGTTTGATGCTATAGGCCTTGTGTCCGCATAACCAGAAGCCTTCAGCCTTTCCGGGGCTATGCCTCTGGCTATAAAGTATCTAACTATGGAGGAAGCCCTTGAAACCGATAACTCCCAGTTGGACGGAAACTTTTCCGTGGATATGGGTATGCTGTCCGTATGACCTTCAACCTCCACCGGATTTGGTAGGTCTTTTATTATTTCGTATATTTTGTCCAAAACGGGATACATCTCTTGCCTTATATCTGCGCTCCCAGAAGCAAACAGTATCTTCTCTTGTAGTATCAGCCTTATTCCTATTACCTCATAGGCTACCTTAAACTCACCTTCCAGACCCATGCGTTTTAACATTTCCTCAAGTTCTCTTATCTGCCTCTGTATTCTTCTGCCTTTTTCGGTTAGCTCGCTTTTTGGCACTACGGGCTGAGGTAATATTTGCTTGGGTAAAGTTTCTTGAAAGGGGACCAATCGCATGCCAAAGGCCTTTGCAAAGGCCTGCGCATATTCCAATGCTGCCTGCTTTCCAGCTTGAGCCATTGCAAAAAGGGCTATAAACAAACACAGAAGAAGGGTAAGAAAATCAGCGTAAGGAATAGCCCATCTTTCAGATACTTCTTCTGGACACTTTTTCTTCTTTGCCACTACTTAACCTCCACAAAGGAGTTAAGCCTTTCTTCTATAAGCCTTGGATTTTCTCCTTTAAGCATCATTCTACACGCATCAACGATCATATACATTCTCAGTATTTCTTCTTTTGATTTGATTTTTATCTTTTTTGCTATTGGACCAAAGATCAAATAGGAAAAAGTTATACCGTAGACAGTAGCTACAAAGGCTGAAGATATACCGTAAGCTAACTCTTGTGCGTTATCTAAGCTCTTTAAAGCTTTCATAAGACCAAAGACCGCCCCCACAAGACCAAAGGTAGGCGCGCTTTCCGCAGAATTTTTCCAATACTCAACCGCTATTTCATAATCCTCTTCTTTTTTAGCTATCTCCGCTTCCAGACTTTCAACAAAAACGTTCTCTTCTACGCCCAACACCATCAAATCTATGGCCCTTTTTAAGAAAGGATCAGTTATTTCTTCTGCTTTTGTTTCTAAGGATAGCATTCCTTCCTTCCTTACAAGATTGGCAAGCTCTACCAATTGATTCTTAGTTTCTAAAAGTTCGTTGCTACCACCTTTGAAAGCTATTTTTAGTCCGTGTATTATTAGAGAAAACTTAGAAATTGGCACTGTTACCAAGCTTGCAAAAAGAGTAGTAGGCACAACTATTACAAAGGCGGCAGGCTGTATAAGAAACAGTATGCTTGCACCCTTAAGAACTGCACCTATTAGAAGGGCTACCAAACCACCTACTATTCCTATTACAGTAAGTAAGTCCATAACTAAGAATAGTATATCGCCCAATATACAAACTTGTTTAGTAACCTAAAAGACTCCTTCCAGGCTGATTTCTGTTAAACTTTTTAGAGATGTATTCTTACATCCATAAAAACAAAAAGTTTGTGGTAGGTGTAATTGGTTTTGTTTCCATAGCCTTTCTGTTATGGCTATTTTTGACAGGAGATGTAGCCAACATTTTTAGAATTGGTCAGAGATGTGTGGCTGAGGTAGATGGTTCTTGTATTACCCTGAGGGATTACAGACGAGAGCTTTTAAGATACGGCGATTTTCTGCAAAACAAGGATATGGAGAATATCATAAAGGACCAGGTGTTAGAAAGCTTGATAGTTCAAGAGATTCTTTACAAGAAGGCTAAAGAGTTAGGCTTTGTGGCAAGCGACCAAGAGGTTGTAGAAGTCATAAAGTCTGACCCAAGCTTTCAAGAAAACGGTGTGTTTAGCAATTCAAAATACAAGGAAAGCCTATCCAGACTCGGCTTAGAGCCTGTGGAATACGAAGAATACATAAGGAAACTGCTTAGCATACAAAAACTTTTAGCTTTGGTAGGAAACGGTGCATACCTAACCCCTAAGGAAGAAGACATAAACCTTTTGCCCCAAAGCATCAACATAAGCGGTAAGCTCTACCTTGTAACACCAGACAGACTTCAGATAGAAATTAAGCAAGAAGAAATACTTGATTTTTATGCAAAAAATAAAGAGATGTTTAAAAAAGAGCCAAGTAAGGTTGTAAGAATTTGGAAGGAGAAGGAAAAACAAAAAGCAAGCGAGATTTACCAGGCCTTAAGTAATGGGAAAGAAGTGGAAAACTTCCAAGAGATTGTTCTGCCTCAAAAGAGAGAAGAACTACCCGAAGAACTTAGGGTAGAAATAGACAAACTGAACCAAAATAACAGACTTGGCATAGTAAAGGTTGGAGATGAGTATGTGGTGATCTTTCTTGTAAAAGAAGAGCAAGGACAGTACAAAAGTTTGGAAGAGGTAAAAGAGGAAATAAAAAACATTCTAAGGGAAAGCAAAGCTTCTGAACAGATAAAGCCTATTGCAGAAAAGGTAAGGGAGGATTTAAAGCAAAACAGAGCGGTTTCTTACAAATACATTGAATTTTCCCAAACATCCGCTTCTCAACTCATGTCCGTATTGAGACTGGAGGAAAACGAGCTGTTCAATATCTTGCTATCTGATGAAAAGGTGTTCGGTCCCTATCCTTTGCTAAAAGGTTATGGCATCTTAGTCGTTGAAAGAAAGGAGCAAGTAAGCATGGACAATCAACAAAGAAAGAGCATGCTTGAAGACATATATTCCCTAAAAAGAGACACTATGATAAACTACTACGTTCAGAAGCTGAGGGAAAGGGCTAAGGTAAAGATGAATAAAGAACTTATAGGAGGTTGAGTATGGAGAAAAAGTGGAGGACTGCCATAACTCAGCATGTAGGGCATGAAACCTACATAAGGGGCTATAGGCTTTTAGACATGGTGGGGAACCTAAGCTTTGCTCAAGCTATCTACTTAATACTCAAGGGGGAACTGCCAAACGACAAAGAATCTAAGATGATGGAAGCTATGCTGGTATCTGTTATAGACCACGGCACAGCTCCTCCTTCGGCTATTGCCGCAAGGGCTGTTGCTTCCGGTGGAAATTCTTTAAACGTAGGAGTAGCCGCTGGAGTGCTTGCCTTCGGCAGTGCCCATGGGGGCGCATTAGAAGATGCTATGAAGTTCATACAAGAAGGAGTAAAAAGTGGTAAAGCGGTGGAAGAGATAGTAAGGGAATACTTGGAAAGCAAAAAGCCCATACCGGGCTATGGACATAGATATTACAAGGAATTTGATCCCAGAACCAAAAGGCTTATGGACATTGCAAAAGACCTTGGCTTTTATGGACCTCACTGTAAGTTTGCAGAAGAGGTAGCGGATGAAATAGAAAGACAAAAGGGAAAGAGGTTGGTATTGAACGTAGACGGTGCTATAGCGGCAATAGCCTCGGAGATGGGTTTTGACTGGAGGCTTGGAAAGGGCTTTTTCATAATAGGTAGAGTTCCGGGCTTGGTAGCTCACGTGTATGAGGAGCTAACTATGGAAAAGCCATTCTCAAAGAGGTTAGACGAAGAAAAGGAAGTAGAATACATCGGAGTGCCACCAAGAGAATTACCACCTGAGTTTAAAAAGGTTTAAAATAGTAATAAATCTTAAAAAGGAGGTAATATCATGGCAGTGCATAAACTTCAGCCTAAGGACCACTTAAAGCCCTCAAACCTAAAGGGCATATCCAACGACCAAATAGAGCCTCACTTTGAGGCACACTACAAGGGTTATGTTACCAAATACAACGAGATCCAAGAAAAGTTAGCAGACCTTAATTTTTCAGACAGGTCAAAGGCTAATCAGAACTACTCTGAGTTTAGGGAGTTAAAGGTGGAAGAGACCTTCAACTACATGGGCGTGGTCCTTCATGAGCTTTACTTTGGACATTTAGGAGCTAAAGGTCAGCCTTCGGAAGCCTTTAAGAAAAAGGTGGAAGAGGACTTTGGTTCTTGGGATGCCTGTGTTCAGGAACTAAAGGCTACTGGCATAGCCTTCAGAGGATGGGCAGTACTTGGTTTGGATATCTTTTCTGGAAGGCTTGTGATAAATGGCTTGGATGCCCACAACGTGTATAACTACACTGGACTTATACCCCTGATAGTCTTAGACACCTATGAGCATGCTTACTACGTCGATTACAAGAACAAAAGACCACCTTACATTGACGCCTTCTTGGAAAACATAAACTGGGATGTGGTGAATGAAAGGTTTGAAAAAGCAATGAAAGCTTACGAAGCACTAAAGGACTTTATAAAGTAAAATATCTTTCTGGGGGCTTTTGCCCCCACATTATGAAGATACTTCTAACAGGTGAGCCCGGCATAGGAAAAACTACGCTAATAAAAAAACTGCTTCAGAAACTTGGAAAGAAAGTGAGAGGATTTTGGACAGAAGAGATAAGGGACAAAAATACTAAAAAGAGAATAGGCTTTAAGGTTATAAATACTGAAGGGCAGGAAACAGTTTTCGCCAGCAAATATTTTACTTCTAAGCACTTAGTAGGTTCTTACGGTGTTAATGTCTCCAGGTTTGACTCAGTGGCCATTCCTATATTGGAGAAGGCTATAAGAGAGAAAGACATTTATATAGTGATAGATGAAGTGGGTAAGATGGAGCTCTTTTCTCAACGATTTAGAGAGCTTGTTAGAGAAATATTCTTTAATCCAAAGTATAAGGTTATAGCAACTATACCAATAAGAGATGTGCATCCATTGGTCAAAGAGATAAGAAGATTGCCAGGAGCGGTTCTTTTGGAAGTTAATAAAGAAAACAGAGACTATTTAGCTGAGGAAGTTATAAAACTGCTAAACGCAAATGGTTTATAATCTTCACTCTATGTATCCTATAACAGAAAAGCAAGTCCTAAGGGAAGATTACCTTCTAATAAAGGTAAGAGCAAATCATCTCAAAGGTGCTAAAGCGGGACAGTATGCGCTCATTCAGTATAAAGAGCTTTCGGAACCTTTACCTCTTTCCATATTGGACGTAGAGGGGGAGGAAGCTATCTTTTTGGTAAAAACTGTAGGAAGGTCAACCTTAGAGCTAAAGGAAGAGGCGGAAAGCCTTTCTTACGTTGCAGGACCTCTTGGAGTCCCCTTTCCTGTAAAGCACTACGGAAAGGTAGTTTTCATCACGAAAGATTGGGGTGTTTCTCCTGCCTTCAACTTAGCAAAGCATTTAAAGAAAGAAAACAACCAACTTGAGCTTTACCACATATCAGAGGACGGCTTTTTGCCAATAAAGGAAAGGTTGGAGTCCGTGTTTGATAAGGTAGAAGTTTGGGATAGGATAGGACACATAGATGCGGACCTTTTGGTTTCCGCAGGAAGCAATAAACTTTCAAGAGAGGTTCAACTTATTAATCAAGGAACACAACACATAGCTATGGTAAATACGCACATACTGGACGGGGTCGGCCTTTGTTTAGTCTGTAGGGTGTTGGTAGATGGTCAGGTAAAGCTTGCATGCACCGATGGTCCTTGGTTTTTTGCGGACAAAGTGGATTGGGATAACTTGATAAGCAGGGAAGATTTATTTTTAGAGCAAGAAAAATTAGCCTTGGAAGAGTATAAAAAAATCTTAAGAAGGAAAGAGTTAAGAAAAACTTCTGCGGAGGTGTAAGGTATGTTTGAGTTCTCTCAAAGAATAGCCCAGCTTCCACCTTACCTTTTTGCCCAGATAGACAAAAAGAAGAAAGAAAAGCTTGATCAGGGTGCGGATGTAATAGACTTAGGGGTGGGAGACCCAGACATTCCCACACCAAAACCCATTGTGGAAGCTATGAAAAGAGCGGTAGAAAAACCAGAAAACCATAGGTATCCTTCCTACGAGGGTATGCTTTCTTTCCGTCAGGCGGTGGCCGATTGGTATAAGAAAAGGTTTGGAGTAGATTTGGACCCTCAAAAGGAAGTGATAGCTCTCATAGGCTCAAAGGAAGGAATTGCCCATTTTCCCTTAGCCTTTATAAATCCGGGAGACGTGGTCCTATGTCCGGATCCAGCCTATCCCGTTTACAAAATAGGCACGCTTCTTGCGGGCGGAGAACCTTACGTATTACCTTTGAAAGAAGAAAACGGTTTTCTTCCAGACTTTAGGAGTGTGCCAAAGGATGTTCTCAAAAGAGCTAAGATCATATGGGTAAATTATCCCAACAATCCAACCTCTGCAAAAGCAACGAAGGAGTTTTACAAAGAGTTAATAGAGTGGGCTAAGGAAAATAGGATAATAGTTGCCTCTGATCTGGCATACTCGGAGATATACTTTGGAGAAGAAAAACCTCCATCCATACTGGAGATAGAAGGGGCAAAAGAAGTTGCCATAGAGTTCCATTCCCTTTCAAAGACTTACAACATGACCGGATGGCGTATTGGTATGGCAGTTGGAAACGAAAAGCTGATAGCAGGTTTGGGCAAGATAAAGACCAACGTAGATTCTGGACAGTTTCAGGCTATTCAAGAAGCAGCTATTACTGCACTGAACTTGCCCGAGCAAGAGCTGCAAAGCATAAGGGACTTATACAGAGAAAGAAGGAAAGTTATGGTGGAGGCTCTTGAGCGAGCAGGTCTTGAAGTATACCCTTCTGATGCTACCTTCTACCTTTGGGTAAAGGTTCCAAAGGGTTATAGCTCTGCTCAGTTTGTGGAGCGCTTGTTAGAAGAGTGCGCCATAGTCTGCACACCGGGCAACGGTTTTGGAGAACACGGGGAAGGCTACTTTAGAATATCCCTAACCGTTAGCACAGAAAGGCTTTTGGAAGCTTCGGAAAGAATAAAGAAGCTTAAGCTGTAATGAGGGAAGTAGAGCTTTCAGAAATTGCTACCTATGTGCCAACCATAGAGTATGACTTTTCCATAAAGGAAGCTCTCAAAGTTTTTGATGAATACGGTATATACGACATACTGGTGGTAGTTAAGGACAAAAAGCCCATAGGTTTGGTTTCAAAAAAGGATCTTTTAATGGCTCAGCATAGATCTGACCTAAAGGTTGGAGACATAGCTTATTCCTTGCCTAAGGTTAAAAGCTTTAGGTCCTCTTTGGACAAGCTGGGAGGTCTGTTTGACTTTTTTACCTTTAGCAAAAAACCGCTCGTGGTGGTAAATAAGGATGGGACTTACGCAGGTCTTCTTTTTTACCATGTGCTTTTGCACTACTTTAGCAACGTCAAAGAAACAGTCTATCCTATCTTCCAAAAGCTGAGAAAATACTTTGGTGAAGGGGGCTATTTCTACAGCTTCCAACTAAAGGAAGCCAAGAGGTTCAAAGAACAGATGGGCACTGCAAGGTTAGAAAGCCTTTACAAACTTCTTTTGGAAAACGTAAAGGACCAGATTGAGGAGGGAGATGCCTTTCTTTCAATAGAAGAAGGAGAGGTTTATGCCCTTTCCCACACGCGCGTAGAAGAAAACAAGATCAAGCTAATCATGGAGGAGTTTCACAAAGAATTTTCTCTTCTTTATGCGGAAGCCAAACCTGTGCATATACTTGGCTTTTGTGTGGAGCTAAAAAACGTGAAAAACTACGAAGAATTTTTCAGCGTGATTGCCGAACTTAAAGGAAGGTTAAGGTCCGTATCAGACATTTCCTTTTTTATATACCACGGCATACAGCCCTCCGTTGTGGTATGCGAATACAGAGGGAAGGAGTACATAAACAGGGTAGTGGAAAAGATAAAGGAGGACTTTTCCCAGATAGTCTGGAAGATAAGGCATACAGAAAAGGAAATGTGGGAACATACCCTTTACGAGATGTTTAAAACGTATCCCTACTTTGAAATTTTTTACATAATCAGCGAAAAAGGTATACAAATATCAAACAACGTTATAAATCCAAGAATAAGGTATCCTGTAAAGACGGGCAGAAAAGGGGCAGATAGAACAGAAAAACCCTACTACAAACTGGCAAAAGAAGGCGAAATATACATATCTGACATATACATATCCCAAGCTACCGACGATTTTTGTATAACGCTTTCCTCCAAATTCAGATATGGAGACAAAGCATACATACTTGCAGGGGACATAAACTACACAGAAGTGCACAAGCTTGTAAAGAGCTATTCTGTTGTATAAATTTTTACTGAGGAGGTATTTCTATGGCAAGACTTGTTGTATTTACGGAGAACGGCCCTTATAAGTTAGAAGTTGGAGAAGAGACGTATTACATATGCATGTGCGGTCTGTCCAACAAAAAACCTTTCTGCGATGGCTCGCACAAAAAGACAAAGGATGAGGAAAAAGGAAAACTCTATATTTACGACCAAAACGGAAGGGTAGAGGTACAAATTTAACCAGGATAAAAACCAAGAAAGAGGTCCAAGATGCTTCAAAAAACAAACTGGAAAGAGCTTTACGAAAAAGACTTTTACCTTTGGGTTATGGAGAACCTAAGGCTTTTGAAGGAGAGGCGCTACGAAGAAGTGGATTGGGAGAACCTTTTGGAGGAAATAGAGGACATGGGAAGAAGTGAGCTAAGAAGCGTGATAAGTTACATCTCCATAATCCTTGAACACCTTTACAAGTTAGAAAACTTCAAGGTCAGCCAAGAGATGGAAAACAGTTGGATAAAAAGCACAATAAACGCAAGACTTGAACTAAGTAGGCTTTATAGAAAAAACCCATCTTTGGTAAAAAAATCCGAAGAAGAGCTTCAAGAAGCATGGGAAGATGCGGTCAAAAGCTTAATCGGTTGGTTTAAATATCCAGAAAACAAAACCTTAGCAAAACAGTTTTTTGGTGGAATACCCACTGAGAAGGATTTCCCAGATAAATGTCCATACACCTTTGAACAGGTGCTTGAGTATGAACCTTGGATAGAATAAACTTTAATGTGCTATGGAAAACGGTAGGGAAAGGTTGATACAAAAGCTAAGAGACTTACAAAAAAGCGGTGCAAAGGCTTTGGTTTCTTACCTTATGGTGGGCTATCCCACCTTTGAGGATTCTTTGGAAGCCTTTAGAGTTGTCCTCCAAGAAGGCACGGATATTTTGGAGATAGGCTTTCCCTTTTCTGACCCTGTGGCGGATGGTCCTACAATTCAAAGGGCTCACGAGGTAGCCCTAAGCAATGGCATAAAATCTAAGGACGTTTTTAGGGCTTCAAGTCTTTTGAAAGAAGAGTTCAAAGAGGTGCCCTTTCTTCTTATGACTTACTACAATCCCATATTTAGGATTGGACTTGAGAGGTTTGTAAAGCTTGCGAAGGATAACGGCATAGATGGTTTTATCGTGCCGGACCTTCCGCCGGAAGAGTGCGAAGAGTTAAAAAAGGTGTGCGAAAAGGAATCTATGGCTTTGGTGCTGTTGGCTTCTCCTACAAGCACGGAAAAAAGGCTCAAGCTTATATGTCAATACACAGATGATCTAACTTACTTTGTTTCTTTAACTGGAACCACAGGAGAAAGGGAAAAACTGCCCTTGGAAAGGCTAAGGGAAAATCTAAGTCTTTACAGAAGAGTATGTCAAAAGCCTGTGGTGGTTGGGTTTGGAGTGTCAAAGGGAGAGCAGGCAAGGGAAATTGCCAAAATGTCTGACGGTGTGGTGGTTGGAAGTGCTCTTGTTAAACTCTGCGGAGAAAGAAGGTTTGAGGAATTGGCAGAAAAGGTGAGAGAGCTAAAAGAAAGCATGCTATTACCTTCTTACTCCTCCTGATATTTCAGAGATTGGCAAGATCACGCTTAGCACCACAAAGGCTACGAGAATACCTATAACCAGCATGGCAATAGGCTCAGCCAACCTTAGCCAAAGGTTTATAACCCTCATGGCTTGCTGGTCATAGACCCTTTCCAAAAGGGAAAGGGACCTTTCCAGCTCTCCGCTCTTTTCGCCCACCGCCAGAAGACTAACAAAGAGTGGAGGGAAAACTTCTTTGGACCTTAGAACTTCCGAAAGGCTTCTGCCCTTTGCTACTTGCTCCGGCAAATCTTCCAACTTTTTTCTGATATATTCGTTGGTTATACTGCCTATGCTCAAAGAGAGGGCTCTGACCATAGGTATGCCAGAAAAGAGAGCCATCCTCAGACTTCCCGCAAACCTTGAAAGCTGAAAGTAAAAGGAAACTTTTCCAAATATGGGGATCTTCAAAAAGTATCTGTCTAAGTTCTCCTTGCTTATTAACCTTCTTCTGAGGAACAAAAGCACAAGGGCAAAGGGTAAAAGGTAAAAGGCATAGCCAAGAAGGTTTGAAAAGAAAAGCAGAATTTTTGTTATTAAAGACTGAAACTTTCATTCCTTCTTCCTGAACACCTCCCTTAGCAAAAACAGAACCAATCCTGTTGATACCATAGCATCCGCTAAGTTGAAGGCTGGATAAGAAAACTTTCCGTAAGAGAGGTATATAAAATCTCTAACCTCGCCAAGGATTAGTCTGTCGTAAAAGTTTCCAAGCGCACCACCACCTATGGCACCCATAGACAAAGATACAAGCCAATCTCTACTCTTGACTGTGTAGAAAAAAGTAAAAACTATCACAATGGGTGGTACCCCGAGCAATATTGGTATCCTTAACCAATCTGGAACGTCAGAAAGCAGTCCAAAGGCAACACCCTTGTTATAAACAAGCACCAGCTTTAGAAATGGCAGAACTTGAATATCTTCCTTTATAAACGATTCAGCCAAATGTTTCGTAAATAGGTCCAAAAGGAAAACAGTAGAAAGAAAAGCCAAGTATATCAAAGCGTGTTGGTTAAGTATTCTCTCCATACCCTTTCTAAGTCCTCGACCTTTTCCTTTAAGATTAGCTCTTCATAGATCTTTATAGAAAGCTCTGGTTCTTCCTTTACCTTTCCCAAAAGCATCCAGTCTAAGCCAGCCTCTTCTACAGCGTTCTTTAAGAGTTCTTCTTTGCCCTTTTCTACGCTTACTATGACCCTCGTTGGGCTTTCTGAAAAGAAAAATCTATCAAGCCTTTCCTCTGTGTATATATTAAGCTCAAGGCCAAGCCCAGTTCCAAAGGCGCATTCTAGCAGAGCTATCAAAAGTCCTCCTGTGGATACGTCGTGGGCAGAAAGGACAACATGTTCCTCTATGAGTTTTATAAGCACTTCTTGCAAAGCTTTTTCTTTCCTTAGATCCACCGCTGGCACATCCCCTGCGACCAATCCATGAACCACCTTCAGGTATTCGCTTCCACCCAAGCTGAGCTTTCTTCTTAGGTCTCCTATCAAAAAGATCAAACTGCCTGCCTTTTCAAACCTGTGGGATACAAAAGTCTTTCCTTCAATGTAGCCTACCGCAACCACTATAGGTGTGGGATATACGTTTCTTATCTCTTTACTTTCTACAGTTTCGTTATAGAGAGATACATTTCCGCTAACTACTGGCACACCAAAATACTTACAAGCGTCAGCCATTCCGCTTACTGCCTTTTCCAACTGCCACATAATTTCCGGTCTTTCTGGATTTCCAAAGTTTAAGCAGTCAGTTATTCCTAAGGGTTTTGCGCCAACGCAGGCAAGGTTTCTGAGAACTTCCGCAATTATGTATTTACCCCCTTCGTAAGGGTTCAGAAAGACCATCCTACCGTTTCCTTCACAGCTCAAAGCTATAAGTTTTTCACTTTTTAGCTCAGGATAGACTACCCACTTGACCCTTAAAATGGCACTGTCTGCCCCAGGCACCAAGACTGTATTGGTTCCCACCTGATAATCATACTGACTGTATATCCACTCCTTTGAGCACACGTTGGGAGAAGACAAAAGCTTGTAAAGGGCATCCCTTAAGTCTGCTTCCTTTAGCTCATCCTCGTTGAAAGCTCTCAAGTCCTTTATGTAATCCGGTTCCCTGCTTGGCCTTTGATAGATGGGTGCCTCTTCGGTTATCAAGCTTACCGGAAGTTCCGCTACAAGCTCTCCATTAAAGTAAGCTCTAAAAATGCCATCTTCTGTCAATCTTCCCACCACCTCCCCTTCTAAGTGAAACTCTTTGGCTAACTCTCTAAGCCTTTCCACCTTTTCTTCTTCTACCACCAAAAGCATTCTCTCCTGACTTTCTGAAAGGAGTATTTCGTAAGGTGTCATACCTTGCTCTCTGAGGGGGACCTTTTCCAGATATAGCTCTACACCCATTTTGGACTTGCTGGCAAGCTCTGAAGATGCACCTGCCAAACCAGCAGCGCCTAAGTCCTGCATACCAACAATAAGACCCTCCTCTACTATCCTCATTATTGCCTCTATCAGCTTTTTTCCAAAGTATGGGTCTCCTACTTGGACGTTTGGTCTTTTGCTTTCCGTGTCCTCTCCAAACTCACCTGAAGCCATAACCGCTCCGTGAATGCCGTCTCTACCTGTAGAAGAGCCTATAAGAAAAAGCAGTTGGCCTGGCTTTGTGCCTCTTGCCCTAAGCATTCTGCCCGCAGGTATAATTCCAAGACAGAAGGCATTCACAAGCGGGTTCGTTTTATAACACTCTTCAAAAAAGGTTTCCCCACCCACCGTGGGAACACCTATGGAGTTCCCATAATGAGAAATGCCTTTTACCACTCCTTTGACTATATACCTTGTCTTTGCGTCCAACGGAAAACCAAAGCGCAAAGAGTCCATCAAAGCAATAGGACGGGCACCCATTGAAAGAATGTCCCTTATTATTCCTCCCACACCTGTTGCGGAACCGTTGAAAGGCTCTATAAAAGAGGGATGGTTGTGGCTTTCTATCTTAAAGGCAAGCCAGACCTGATCGTCAAGCTTAACCACACCTGCGTTTTCTCCCGGTCCTTGAATAACATGCTCCCCTTGCGTAGGAAAGAGTTTTAAAAGTCTCTTTGAAGACTTGTAAGAGCAGTGTTCTGACCAAAGAGCTCCCAAAACGCCGAGCTCTAAGTGATTGGGCTTTCTACCGAGCCTTTCAACTATCCTCTCATATTCTTCTTTAGAAAGTCCGTGAAGTTCGTATGCTTCAACCACCAAGATGTTATTATAACAGAATGCTTTTTAGAGCTTCTTCTCTTTGCCTGCAGGTAGCACACTCTCCGCAGGGAGGCTCAGTTCCCCTGTAGCAGGAATAAGTCTTCTCAAAGGGAACGCCCAAGGACACACCCAAACTGACAATATCCCTTTTTGTCATACCCAAAAAGGGTGCATAAACTTTAAGCCTTACCTTCCTTTTTGCGCTTAAAGTGGAACCACAGGTCAATGCACTCTCTGCAGCACTTATAAACTCTGGCCTACAGTCTGGATAGGGAGAGTCCAAAGAATGAACCGCAATGCCTATGGTGTCAATCTCGTAAGCATCTGCATAAGCTCCCGCTATGGCTAAAAAGATCAAGTTTCTCATAGGGACGGTGGTTATGGGTGGAGTGTCCTTGTGGTATTCTTCGGAGGGAACCTCCGGACCACCTTCCAAAAGGGCTGAGCCTTTTATCCCTTTAAGGGAGGGCAATTCCACTATTATGTGTTCTACCCCTGCTATTTTTGCAAGCTCTTTTGCATACTTTAGCTCAACTTTGTGTTTTTGTCCATAATCGAAGGAAAGGGCCAAAACCCTTTCGTATTCCCTTTTTGAAAGCCAGAGTAAAACTGCGCTGTCTATTCCACCAGAGAGTAGGACTATTATGCTTTTCATTTTTTATGCCGGAGGAGGGACTCGAACCCCCACGCCCTTGCGGGCAGGAGATTTTGAGTCTCCCGCGTCTGCCAGTTCCGCCACTCCGGCTAATTATAATTATAATGTGGTTTGCCAAAACGTTCAAAGGATAGAAGAGCGAATCCTTCAAGCTTGCCAAAGGTCCGGAAGAAGCAGAGAGGAAATAATCCTTCTTGGAGCATCCAAGTATGCAGACGCAGAAAAGATAAGACAGGCTTATCAATGTGGTGTTAAGGTCTTTGGAGAAAGCAGGGCACAGGACTTTTTAAAGAAACTGGAACTTCTAAAAGACTTACCCATAGATTGGCACTTCATAGGCAGACTTCAAACAAACAAAGTCAAATACATCATAGACAAAGTTTCCCTTATCCATTCGGTGGATAGACCTAACCTTGCGGAGGAAATAAACAAGAGGGCAGAAAAAATACAAAAGGTCCAAGACGTGCTTATAGAAGTTAATGTGGGTGGTGAGGAAACAAAGGGTGGAGTAAGCCCAGAAGAGCTAAAAAATCTCTTTGAATACTGTCTAAACCTAAAAAACATAAGGGTTTTGGGACTTATGGCCATACCACCTTACGAAGAAGACCCAGAAAAGGTAAGACCTTACTTTATAAAGCTGAGAAAGCTTAAGGAGATGTTGGAAAAAGACTACGGGATTAAACTTCCACACCTTTCCATGGGTATGTCAAATGATTTTGAAGTAGCTGTAGAAGAGGGAGCTACCATTTTAAGGATTGGCTCTGCCCTGTTTTCTTAGTTTGGCAAGCTCTTCGCAAAGCCTTAGGGCGTGTAAGGAAGGAGAAAGGTCTGCTATCCCTTTCCAGGCTATGTCGTAGGCGGTTCCGTGATCTGGAGAGGTGCGAGGGATAGGAATGCCAAGTGTCATATTAACTCCATCTTTAAAAGCCAAAAGCTTAAAGGGTATAAGCCCTTGGTCGTGATACATACACAAAAACACATCACAGCTTTTGCTTAAAAAGGCAGAATCTGGAGACAAAGGTCCCTCCACTTTGTAACCTTCCGATCTTAACTCCTCTATTGCAGGAAGGATCTCCTTAACTTCTTCCTCTCCTATAAGCCCACCTTCTCCCGCATGGGGGTTCAAGCCAAGTATTCCAACGGAAGGCTCATAACCAAACCATTTTTCATACTCCTTAGCTATAAGCTTTACCTTACTGACAATGTTTTGTTTTGTAACCTTTTCTATGGCTTCCTTCAAAGAAAGGTGGGTTGAAAGCAGGCACACTTTTAACTTTTCCGAATACATCAGCATGGCGTAGTCTTTGATACCAAAGGCCTGAGCTAAAAATTCAGTTTGACCTTCAAAAGAAAACCCCGCTAACTTAGCCCAAAACTTGCTTATAGGCATAGTAAGAAGACCATCTATCTTTCCATAAACCGCATCTACTGCTATCCTTCCCAAGTAAGCTACCGCCACCTTTCCGGAGGTAAAAGAAGGCTCAGGTTTCTCCACTTCGGAGATGTTTAGATCAACGATATAAACGCCGGGTTTTTCAACCTCCTCAGGAGTATTTATCAGGTTCGCTTCAAAGCTTTTACCCAATTCCCTTGCACAGGCTCTTAGTATTTTTTCTTCTCCATATATGATGTAAGCCTTTTCTTTATCAAAGTGTTCGCTTAGTTTAATTATGAGCTCCGGCCCTACACCTGCGGGGTCTCCGATGGTTATGCCTATTTTAAGCATCTATTAAAACTATGTAATATAATAACTTATTTTAAACTGAAGGAGGTTTCCTATGTTTAGAATTCTTATTACAGATCCCATTTCAGAAAAGGGTATTGAGATACTGAGAAGGGAACAAGACTTTGAGGTAGATTATGAACCGGATATTACCTATCAGGAGCTTTTGGAGGTGGTAAAGGGATATGACTGCATAATAACAAGAAGCAGAACACCGGTTACTGCGGAGCTTCTGGAAAGAGCAGAAAACTTGAAGGTGATTGGAAGAGCTGGCGTAGGTGTGGATAACATAGATATTGAGGAAGCTTCAAAAAGGGGCATTTTAGTTATAAACACACCCGGTGCAAATACTATAGGTGCTACAGAGCTTACCATAGCCCACATGTTATGCGTTATAAGAAACTTTCATATGGCTCATAACTCCATGCTGGAGGGGAAGTGGGATAGAAAGAAGTTTATGGGAACAGAGTTATACGGAAAAACCTTAGGAATAATAGGTTTGGGAAATATCGGTTCTCAGGTAGCTATCAGGTGCAAAGCCTTCGGAATGAAGGTTTTTGCTTATGATCCATACATTCCAAAGGAAAAGGCCGAAAGACTTGGGGTAAAACTCTTTGATGATTTGAGAGAAATGTTAAAACAGGTGGATATTCTAACTATTCACGCTCCGCTGACACACGAAACCAAACATATGATAACGAGGAAAGAGTTTGAACTGATGAAGGATGGAGCCATATTGATCAACTGTGCAAGAGGTGGAATAGTAAAGGACGAAGATTTAATTTGGGCTTTAGAGACAGGTAAGCTTGGGGGAGTAGGACTGGATGTCTATTCAGTGGAACCTCCACCTTATGAGTTTATAGAAAAGCTCAAAAAATTTCCCAACGTTTCCCTCTCACCTCACATAGGAGCTAATACTTACGAATCTCAAGAAAATGTGGCAGTTATAATAGCTCAGCAGGTTGTTAAAGCCCTTAGGGGTCAAACAGTAGAATATGCGGTGAATGCTCCCTTTCCAGACCTTTCTGTGCTTACTCTCATAAAGCCTCACTTGGATCTGGCTGAGAAAATGGGTAAATTTTTGGTGCAATGGGCTGAAGAAGGAATAAAGGAGGTGCATATAGAGGTTAGAGGAGACATTGCAGAACACTTTCATCCCATAGCTTCTGCGGTTTTGATGGGGATCCTAAAAGAGATTGTGGATTTTCCAATAAACATAATAAATGCAAGCTATGTAGCCAGAGACAGAGGTTTAAAAGTTGAGGAACTAACATCTACGGAAACGGTAGATTTTAAGCACTACGTAAAAGTTGTTGCCAAGTCAGATGGCACTGAAAAGGTAGTAGTTGGCACTGTGTTGGAAGGCAATATTCCACGCATCGTGCAGATAGACAAATACAGAGTGGATGTAGAGCCTGAAGGGATAATGCTTTTGTTTGAAAACAAAGACGTGCCAGGGGTAATAGGAAAGATAGGGACCATGCTTGGAAAAGCAAATGTAAATATTGCAGGATTTAGGCTTGGAAGAGAAAGAAAAGGTGGGATAGCCCTTGGGATTCTAAACTTGGATGATCAAGTGCCAGAAGAGGTGCTGGAGGAAATTAAAAAGCTTCCGGAGATCTTGTTTGTAAAACAGGTGACAGTCTGAAAAACTTGACAATAACTCACTAAAGATTATTATTAACAATTATTAACAGTAATATCAATTTGGAGGATAAGGATGTTCAGTGAAAATATGCTTTCTGCAAAGTCTTTGGAATACCTAAACAGAGCAAAGGAGTTGGCAAGATCTCAGCAGGACACTAAAGTGGATACAGACCATCTGCTTTTGGTAATGCTTGCTGATGAGAAGTCCGCTCTTAGAAAATATCTTGAAAGGAGGGGGATTGAGCCAAAAGAGTTTCTCAAAAGGATCGGAGATTATCTAAACAAGGTAAAGTCCCAAATTCAAAAGGTAGCGGAACAAGAAGCTAAGCACCTTATAGACCTAAGAAGCAAGATAATGCAGATAAAGTCGGACATAGGACAAGTTCAAATAGAGTTGGAAAGGCTAAAAAGGGCAAAAGAGGAGCTAAAAAGGGAGTTAGATAGGGCAAGAAGGTATGGGGACTACTGGAGCCTTAGGGAGTTGGAGGTAGAATACGCAAGGCTTGAAAGGATAGAATCCCAATATAGGGCTCAGTTGGATAGCGTAGAGAAGAGTTTGACTGGAGTCTTTAGACAGGAGGATGTTAAAGCTTTCTTGGAAAATAAACTTTCCATAGATGGTTTGGTTAAAAAGGCTTTAGAACAATCTCCTGTTTTGGAACAGCTAAAAGAGATTGGGTTGTCTCCTGAGAGGTTCAAAGACATAGTCTATCAGAAGGTGTTTGGTATTGTGCCAGCTTTTGACTATTCTCAGAACCTCGTAAAGGTGATGGAAAGAGCGCAGGACCTTGCGGTGGAAGAGGGAAAGGCACAGGTAGAACCCTATCACATAGCCAGCGCTTTGCTTGAAGTGGAGGAATCGGTAGGTAATAAACTATTAAAAGAAAGCTTAGGAGGTGAAAAGATGAAGGACGTAAGCCAAGAGTTGAAAGAGGAAGAACGCTCTGCGTTGGAAAGGTTTGGTACAAACCTGACTCAGCTTGCCAAGGAAGGTAAGTTGGACCCGGTTATAGGCAGAGAAAGGGAGATAAATCAGGTTATAGAAGTGCTTTTGAGGAAGTCCAAAAACAATCCAGTTTTGGTGGGTGACCCAGGTGTGGGAAAAACTGCCATAGTGGAAGGACTGGCCCAAAGAATAGCCAACAAGGAGGTTCCAGCAGAGCTACAGGACAAAGAGATTATAGCCATAGACATGGGTTCCTTGGTGGCAGGTTCCAAATATAGGGGTGAGTTTGAAGAGAGGCTGAAAAGCCTTTTGGAAGAAGTAAAACAGAAGTCTAACGTAATACTGTTTATAGATGAAATTCACACGGTGGTTGGTGCTGGAAGGGCTGAGGGTTCTTTGGATGCAGGGAACATGCTAAAGCCTGCCTTGGCAAGGGGTGAGATAAGGCTTATTGGTGCTACTACCGTAGATGAATACAGAAAGTACATAGAAAAGGACCCTGCTTTGGAAAGGAGGTTCCAACCTATATACGTAGATGAACCCAGCGAAGAAGAAACTATAGAGATCCTTAAAGGTCTGCGCCCAAGATTGGAAAACCATCACAAGGTGAAAATATCGGATGAAGCCATAGAGAGTGCGGTAAAGCTAACCAAAAGGTTTGTTACCTTTAGAAAACTACCGGACAAAGCTATAGATGCTTTGGATCAGGCCTGCGCAAGGAAAAAGCTTTCGGTGATTTCTGTCCCTCCGGAGGTTCAAGAGCTTGAAAGAAAGATAAAAGCTCTTGATGAGGAGATCCAAAAGGCTTTTCTTGAAGGAGACTACGAAAAGGAAGCCCAACTGAAGATAAAGAAAGTCCAGCTTGAGAAGGAAAAGCAGGATCTACTTTCCAAATTGGGAAGCGCGGACCTTAGGATCCAAGAAATCAAAAGAAGGATGGAAGAGTTAGACAGCGAAATTATCAAAGCTTCCGAAAAGGGAGACTACGAAAGAGAAGCAAACTTAAAGATAGAAAAGATCAAACTTGAAAAGGAACTTAAAGAGTTAGAAAGTGCCAAAAGCCAACAGTTGGTAGTTAGTGCAGAAGACGTTGCCCAAGTGGTTTCTGAATGGACCGGAATTCCCCTCTCCAAGCTAAAAGAAGAAGAGATGGAAAGGCTGTTAAGGCTTGAAGAAGAGCTTCACAAAAGAGTTATAGACCAAGAACATGCGGTTAGGGCGGTAGCACAGGCTATAAGAAGGGCAAGGGCAGGACTGAAGGATCCAAAGAGACCCATAGCCAGTTTCCTGTTTTTGGGTCCCACCGGTGTAGGAAAGACGGAGCTTTCAAAAGCACTGGCAGAACTTCTTTTTGGAGAAGAGGACGCTCTTATAAGACTTGATATGTCTGAGTTTAAAGAAGAACATAGCGTAGCAAAGCTCATAGGCGCTCCTCCAGGATACGTGGGCTATGAAGAAGGCGGAAAACTCACAGAAGCAGTAAGAAGAAAACCATACTCTGTGCTTCTTTTAGACGAAGTAGAAAAAGCTCATCCCAGGGTCTTTGACCTATTTTTGCAAGTGCTGGACGACGGAAGGCTGACAGATTCACACGGAAGAACGGTAGATTTTAGAAATACGGTTATCATCATGACCTCCAACATAGGCTCCCAATATCTTCTCAGCCTTCCCCTTGATGGAGAAGAAAAGAAGATAGAGGAGGAGTTTGAAAAGGCCAAAGAAAAAGTGTTAGAGGAACTGAGATACTACTTTAGGCCAGAGTTTCTAAACAGGATAGACGAGATTATAGTCTTCAAGCCTTTGACCATGAAGGAACTACTTCAGATAATAGACCTGCTAATAGCCAACATTAACAAACGTCTTGCGGAGAAGAACATAAGTATAGAGCTATCGGAAGAAGCTAAGAAACATTTGGTTAAGTTAGGATACGAACCTGCTTACGGCGCAAGGCCCTTGAAGAGAACCCTTCAGAGATACTTAGAGAATCCTTTGGCAGAGAAGATAATAAAGGGTGAAATAAAGGAAGGGGACAGAGTGCGTGTGGAATATGAAAATGGAAATCTTGTGTTTGAAAGGGTATAATATTTATCATGTATGATGTGATCATAGTTGGTGGTGGAGCAAGTGGGTTAGCTTGTGCTTTAACCTTGGTCTCTTCAAGAGGAAGAGGTTGGAGCTGGGCAGAAGACAAAAAATATCTAATTTTTGATAAAAACGAGTCAGACCTACACAAAGCGTACTTGAAAAACGTCCCAGGACTCCAGCCAATGCGCGGTACAGAACTTTTGCAGGTTATTAGAAAGCAAATAGAAGAATGGGGTGGTGTGGAATTCTTGCAGGAGAAGGTGGTGGAGATAAGAAGGGATGGAGAAGCTTACAGAGTAATCACAGAAGAGGGTAAGGAATACGTAGGCAGGTACGTTGTGCTTGCGGGTGGGTTTAAGGAGTTTAGCATAAAAGGTATAGACTTTGAGGTATTGGAAAATCCTAAGTCTCCAAAACCAGGAAGGGTGATGATAAAGCACGAAAACTACGAAGTAATGCCAAACCTGTTTGTGGTTGGAACCTTGGCTGGGATCAGCTCCCACTTTACCTCTTGCGCAGGCTCTGGTGTAGAGGTAGCAGTAGAAATTCTTTCAAGAATGGCTGGAAAGAGAATAGTGATCCACGACGTGCCAGAGGATTGAAAAAGCTCTCTCCGTTTTTAGTTTCTTTAACCTTTTTTGTATTACTTTTTTACTTTCTTCCACCGGAGGAAATTTTTAACTTTTTGAGCCTTGTCTCTTTGCAAAACCTTGCTATTGCCTTTGCCTTTTATGGACTAAGCCATCTTGCAAGGACCATAAGGTGGAAGCTTCTTCTGAAAGACCTGTCTTTTTTTCAGACCTTTCTTGTGAACAGTGCTAACGTGTTTTTGAACAACTTACTACCCGCAAGGACTGGAGAGCTAAGCTGGTTTTACTACTCAAAAGCTATGGGTGTGGAGTTCAAAAGGTCTCTTGGAGTTTTTCTGTTGGGAAGACTTATGGACTTGCTTGCTTTGTTTGTGCTCCTTTCTTTTTTTTATGCTTTGAAAGAAGGCAGGCTAAACCTTTACTTGGTCCCTTTCTTGCTTGTGTTTTTTTCTTTTCTTTCCTATTTTCCACTTGCAAAGCTCAAAAGCCTTCAGGTAGGTTTTTTTAACTTTGCGATTAGCTTTTTTCTTTCTCTTTGCTCCAGCCTTTTGAAATTCTCAAGCCTTGTTTTTTTGGTGAGTTTGGAGCCTTCTGTGATGCTGTTTTTAAGCTTTTTAGGTGGAGAGCTAAGCACGATCCTACCAATTCATAGCTTTGGCGGATTTGGCACGTATGAGCTTAGTTTTTCCATACCCCAAAAACTTTTCGGAGAGTCTTTGATGGGCGGGATAAAGCTTGCCTTTGTCTTTCATGTGTTTTTGTTGTTGTCTTCCGCGATTTTTGGAATGTTTTCTTTGTTTGTGCTATATCGCAAACTTCAGTAGCACTTGAGGATGCCCCGATGAGTTTTTTGAACAACATCAAACTCTGGTTTAGAATTATATGGTATGGGAAAAATTAGAGTGCAAGAGTTAGCTAAGAACTTAGGTGTAAAAGTAAAGGAAATACAAAAGGTTCTAAAGGAATGGGGCATAAACAAGGGAAACTTTGCTTACTTAGAAGATGAAGAAGTCCAGATAATACTGGACTACTTTGAAAAGGAAAAGTCCGAACAACAAAAATTAGAGGAAGAACAAAAGATTTTCCAAGAACCTTCTGCGGAGGAAAAACAAAAGTCCCCAGCAAAGACAGAAATTAAGGAGAAAAGAAAGACTGCCCCTGCGGAAAAGCCTATGCAAACCTTCCAGCAGACAATGTCTCCACCTCCACCTCCACCACCAAAAGAGGAAAAGGCAGAAGAAAAACCAAAAAGAGAGGAGAAAAAGATAAGCAAGGAGGAACAGCAGGCTTTAAAGAAGTTGGAACAGCAGATTGAAAAAAAGGTTGAAAAAAAGAAAAAGGAAGAAAAAGAAGAGGAGATTAAGATCGTGCAAATTCCAGAGATCATCACAGTAAGGGAACTTTCGGAGCTTTTAAAAACTTCTCCCAACGTAATCATAACAGAGTTACTAAAAAGGGGAGTGCT
Source organism: Thermocrinis jamiesonii (assembly GCF_000702425.1). Lineage (NCBI taxonomy): Bacteria > Pseudomonadati > Aquificota > Aquificia > Aquificales > Aquificaceae > Thermocrinis > Thermocrinis jamiesonii. Next base: position 110,360 of record NZ_JNIE01000004.1, on the reverse strand, counting down.
TGCTACGATAAATCAAAGTGTTCCTCCAGAATTGGCGGTTCAAATTGCTGAATCTCTTGGTTTCTTAGCAGAGATAAAAAAAGAAGAGCAAGAGGTTTTAGAGGAAGAGACAATCGAAGAGGGGGAAAAACTTCCCAGGCCACCTATAGTGGTTGTTATGGGACACGTGGATCACGGAAAGACTACTTTGCTTGATGCAATAAGAAAGACTAACGTAGCCCAAAGAGAAAAGGGTGGAATAACTCAGCATATAGGTGCTTCTGTAGTGGAACTGCAGGACGGTAGAAAGATAACCTTCTTGGATACACCTGGACATGAAGCTTTTACCTCTTTGAGGGCAAGAGGGTCGCAGGTAACCGATATTGCGGTTTTGGTGGTTGCAGCTGATGACGGAGTTATGCCTCAAACTGTTGAAGCTATAAACCACGCCAGAGCCTTTAATGTGCCCATAATAGTAGCGGTAAATAAGATAGATAAGCCTGAAGCGGATCCTCAGAGGGTGCGCAGAGAACTTTCTGAACTTGGACTAATTCCCGAGGAATGGGGAGGTGATACTATCTTTGTGGATGTTTCCGCAAAAACAGGACAGAACATAGACAGTCTTTTGGAATACATACTTTTGTTGGCAGAAATTTTGGAGCTAAAGGCAAGGTATGAAGGACCTGCTAAGGGAACGGTTATAGAGTCTAAGCTGGACAAACAGAAGGGGCCTGTGGCAACCTTGTTAGTTCAAGAAGGGACTTTGAAGGTGGGGGATGTTATAGTAGCTGGTACAGTTTATGGTAAGATAAGGGCAATGTTTGACGATAAGGGAAGGAGGGTAAAAGAAGCAGGTCCCTCTATGCCAGTGGAGGTGCTTGGCTTTGAAGATTTGCCTATGGCTGGTGATACCTTTAGAGTGGTGGAGAACGAGAAAAAGGCAAGACAGATAGCTGAGATGAGAAAAATCAAGAAAGAGCAACAGGAAAAGCTATCTAAAGGCATTATGCTTGAGGATGTATTTAAGAAAATACAGGAGGGAGAACTAAAAGAGCTGAAGGTGATCCTCAAAACTGACACGGTGGGATCCTTGGAAGCATTGAAGAAGTCTTTAACAGAATTATCAACTCCTGAAGTTGGAGTAAAGATAATACACGGTGCGGTTGGGGGAATCACGGAGAGCGACGTTATGCTGGCAAAGGCAAGCCAAGCGGTGATAATAGGCTTTAACGTAAGGCCAGACGTAAAGGCTAAGGAAGCAGCGGAAAAGGAGAAGGTGGATATCAAACTGTACAGCATCATATACGAGGCTATAGAGGATGTCAAAAATGCTCTCAAAGGTATGCTAAAACCTGTAGAAAAGGAAGTTACCCTTGGTTCAGCGGAAGTCAGAGCGACCTTCAAGATAAAGGGAGTGGGAACTGTAGCAGGTTGTTACGTGCTTGAAGGCAAAATAGTGCGCAATGCTAACGCAAGGCTTGTGAGAAACGGAGTTGTGATCTACACAGGCAAGATAGAGAGTCTCAAAAGGTTCAAAGAAGATGTGCAAGAGGTCGCAAGAGGTTTTGAATGCGGAGTAAAACTCAAAGATTACAACGACGTAAAAGTAGGAGACATAATAGAATGCTACGAAGTGAAACTGGAAAAACCATCTATTTAAACATAAATGAAGTTTATGCATCTATACAAGGTGAAGGGCTCCTTATGGGCCTTCCCGCTTTGTTTGTGAGATTCCAAGGGTGCAACTTAAGGTGTCCTTGGTGTGATCAACCTTCAGCTTTACCTTTTTCAAAAGAACAGTCTGTGCCAATAGACAGCCTTCTGGCTCATCTGTCCGAATATCCGATCAAACACGTGGTGATCACAGGTGGAGAGCCATTAGCGCAAGAGGGACTAACTTTCTTGGTGGAAGAGCTAATATCAAAGGGATACTTCGTGCAGATAGAAACAAATGGAACTCTGTGGCAAAAAGGTTTGGAGAGATTTGCAGAACAGCTCCATATAACGTGTTCTCCCAAATGGACAGCCAACTGGTTCGTTCATCCAAAGATAATTCAGTATGCCAAAGAGCTTAAGTTTGTGGTTGATGATGTGTTAAGTCAAGATGTGTTACTGAAGGAAGAGTTTAGAAGACTACTTGAAGAAGGAAAGGTAGTTCTTCAGCCGGAAGGAAATAAGTTAGTCTTTTTTGAAAAGGCTCTAAATCTGCAAACCGCTTTGCTAAAACTTGGCTTTACTGTAAGAGTTCTACCTCAGGTTCATAAGCTCTTTGGGATTCCTTAGTTATTTAAATGTTTGGAAAGAAATATTCTACGATTGCATCGTACATGGCTTTGGCGAATTTTTCCTGAAATTGTGGATCACTCATTAAAAGGGCCTCCTGTGGGTTGGTTATGAAACCTACCTCTACCAATACAGAGGGTATGCCAGGTGTTTTAAGCACTGCAAAGCCAGCCCTTTGGATACCCTTAAACTCAACTTCTCTCCCCAACTGCGCTTTAAGTTTTTTTGAGAGTATGTTTCCGAATTGGACGCTTTCATAAAGCGTTACATCTAGCGCCAAATCCGCCATGATCCTCCTAACACTAAGGGGAACGTCAGAAACTCCTATTGCAAGCTTAGCGTAGTTATCGTTATTAACAATAGCTTCCTTTTTCTTCTGTGCTGCTTCGGAAGATATGGCAAAGACCATTGTTCCCTTAGCGTGTTCTGAAATTCCCTTTGGAGATGCATTAGCGTGAATACTTACAAACAGGTCTGCCCTGTTGCGTAAAGCTTTCTTTGCCCTTTCCTCCAGCCCAACAAATGTATCGTCTTTTCTGGTTAAGATAACTTTGAACCTTCCATCTTTGTTTAAAAGCTGAGCAAGCTTTAAAGTAATGGCTAAGTTTATATCCTTTTCCTTTATACCTTTGTATCCTATGGCACCAGGATCACGTCCTCCGTGTCCCGCATCCAAAACTATCACTCTCCTTTGAGTAATTATAGTCCCTTTAGCTCTTTCAGAAATCAGCCTTCCTTCAACGTTTTTAGTATCCCTATAAGCAATAACCTTAAGCACAACTGGATCAAGTATAGCTATGAGTGGATCATCATCCGGAATCGTGTTTTTATAAACATCTATGACTATTCTAAAAGGATCTTCCAAAGAAAAGGCCTTTACCTCAGAGTATTCTGTGTCAAAGACAAAGCGCGTACCCCAAGGGTGCTTTCCAACTCGCGCTTTTATGTTTGTGGGTGGTCTTACCTCTTCCATAACATCTACGACTATCCTTTTGGGATTCTCCAAGAGCAATACTCTATAATCTACCCTCTTTTCAAACTCTAAAACCAAACGCTTTTTATCCGGATAATTTCCTTCTCTGTAGCTTACCTGAACACCAAAAGAAAATGAGCAAAATAGTAAGCTAAAAATTATTAAAATCTTCTGGAACATACACCTCCTCCTCCACTTCCTGTTTCCTTGTTGCCCAAGGAGGCTTAGGAAATTTTACCATCAGAGGCGTAGGAATGTCCGGCTGACACAGTATCATAGTCCCTTTTTTGAGAATCAAAGCCCTTTGTCTGAAGTTATTTGTGAGAAACTCATACTCTTTACTTAAAAGCTCACTGCTATCCATACGGCCTACCACCTTGATTGCGGAATTAGCAAGAACCCTCTTTTCTATCTCGCTGGCGGTTTGCTGAGCTCCTATTAGTATAACACCCAAGCTTCTACCCCTTTCCGCTATGTCCAAAACCACATCCTTTATGGGACTCCACCCATCCTTAGGTGCATACTTGTTTAATTCGTCCAAAACGACAAAAACCTTAGGGAACGGATGAGACCTATTTTCCTTCTCTTCAAAGAGCTTTTTCAGAACAGCACCCACTATGAACATCTGGGCTATGCTGTGAAGACCGCTTATATCTATAACAGAGACTTTGTTTTCTTCCCATTTTATAGGACTGGATTGGGTAGGATGGATAAATCTTTTGATGTGAAATGCGGACCTTGAAAACCTTCTAAGAAAGGCTCTGGCAGTTTGTATGGATGCATCACCGAACCACTTCCTGTATAAATCTCTTTCACCCGCTTCTGCTTGTTCTATTGCTTCCGTAAGTCTATCTTCTAAGTCCTGAAGTGATTCAATGTCTCTGCCATAACTGTCTAAGAGTCTGCCTTCTGGGCTTTCTTTTGCCAAGTAGTAAAGCTTGTTTGCAATCCTCTCTACAATGTATGGTACCTGGGACTTTGTTTCTTCTTCTTCTACGAACATAAACCTAAGGAGTCCTTCCTGCGCAAACTCCCGCATACTCCAGTAAAACGGAATAAAGTCATCACGTTCAGGGTCTGGGTTAGAGTAGTTTCCAGGGTGTGGTGGGACATAAAACTTTACGTCTTTAAACGGTTCTGGTTTCATGCCCATTTTTCTTAGAGCTTCCTCATCCTCTTTTGAGAGTTTTTTGTTTTTCTTGTCTATCCACAGAAGGTCTTTGCCTTTTACGTTAAATATGATGGCGTTTATCCTTCTTTCGTTGCTGTGGTATAGGATGGAGTAAAGCAAAAACAGAGCATAGGAGGTTTTAGTTGCGACACCGGACATGCCGGAGATAGAAACATGAGCACCTTCCGTGCCGTCCAAAAAGTGATAATTGAGGTATATTACCTTTCCGGACCGAGAAAGACCTGCAGGTATTTTTACCTTCATCTGATCGTAATAGAGGGCTTTTTCAAACTCTTCACCTTCGGCTATATAAACAGGATCCCCCGGTGTGGGTGGAATAAAGATTTCCGGCTCAACCCTGGTCAAAGATACCTTTGCTACGTAAGCTATGTTTATTGGTATCACGCCCTGCGTTGCAAGATAGGCATCGTAAACCCACTGAGCACCTTCTAAAAATTTCTGCACCTCTTGCACTATGCCGTAGTATTTAACCTTTTGGCTTCCGACCTCCGACTCTGCATAAAGCACATCATCCAACTGAACCAAGCTTTCCGCTTCCACTCCCACCCAAAACTCCAAGGGTGTTATGGGCTTTGTTCCTAATACTATCCCTACTTTTTTCATAGGGAATGATTATAATACACAGTGTGTTATAATTTAATCCCTTGATTTATAGGAGGCGACTATGAGAGTAAAGGGACCATCCTCTAAAAAGTTTAAGAAGAAGATCCTAAAGCTTGCTAAAGGATTTAGAGGTAAAAAGCACACAAGCTACAGAAGGGCAAAGGAGTATGTATTTAGAGCTCTGCAGTATCAATACAGAGACAGGCGCCAAAGGAAAAGACAGTTCAGAAGACTTTGGATAGCCAGAATCAACGCTTCAGTAAGAGCTTACGGGCTTTCTTACAGCAAGTTTATGAATGGTCTGAAAAAAGCGGGAATAACGCTAAACAGGAAGATGTTAGCAGAGATGGCAATAAGGGATCCAGAAGGTTTTTCTAAAATAGTGGAAATCGCTAAACAAGCGTTAGCTACCGCATGAACCCAGAAGATATTGAAAAACAAGCTCAAGAAGATATAGGCAAAGTATCCAACCTTCAAGAGCTTCAGCAAGTGAAGTCTAAATACTTGGGTAAAAAGGGGCTTATAACCTTAGCACTTAAGGAGATCGTAAGTCTATCTCCAGAAGAGAGAAGGGAACAGGGAGCCAAGCTAAACAGGATAAAGGAATTTGTAGAAGAACTCCTCAAGCGTGCAGAGGATAGGCTTAGGAGGGAGAAAGTAGAAAAAGAACTTTCTTTACAGTGGCAAGAATTAACCGTTAGTCTTCCTAAGTATGCGGGAGCTATCCATCCTATAACCCAAACCTTGCAAAGAATTCAGGACATATTTGTGGGTATGGGTTTTTCTGTGGAGGAAGGTCCAGAGGTGGAGCTTGAAAGCTATAACTTTGACTTCCTGAACATTCCAAAGGAGCATCCCGCAAGGGACATGCAAGACACATTCTATGTAAATAAAGAAGGATACCTTCTAAGGACCCACACCTCTCCGGTTCAAATAAGGGTAATGCTTTCTCAAAAACCGCCAATATATATGATAGCACCCGGAAGGGTTTATAGAAGGGACGATGACCCAACCCATTCCCCCGTCTTTCATCAGGTGGAAGGGCTTGTGGTAGATGAGAGTGCAAACTTCAAACACATGAAGCATACCATAGAGGAATTTTTGAGGGAGTTTTTTGAGGCGGATGTGCCCGTAAGGTTTAGGGCTTCTTACTTTCCCTTTACAGAACCCTCAGCGGAGGTAGATATTGGTTGTTTGGTATGTGGTGGAAAAGGTTGTAGAGTTTGTAAGGGTAGCGGTTGGCTGGAAGTTATGGGCTGTGGTATGGTTCATCCTCAGGTGTTGGAAAACTGCGGAATAGACAGCGAGCTTTATCAAGGCTTTGCCTTTGGGATGGGAGTGGAGAGATTGTGCATGCTTTACTTTGGGATAGACAACATAAAGCTTTTTTACGAAAACGATCTGAGATTTTTGAGGCAGTTTAGGTGGAGCTAAGTTTAAGCTTTGAAGAGTTTAAAAGTCTCTCAAAGGAATACGATGTAATACCAATTTTTGTGGAAAGGTTGGCAGACACAGACACACCCCTTAGTCTTTTTTTAAAGCTAAAGGGTGTAGGGCAGTATAGGGCTCTTTTGGAAAGTGCGGAAGGTGGAGTAAAGTGGGGAAGGTTTTCCTTCATAGCCTTTGGCTCAAGGCTGTATTACAAGTTCAAAGACGGAAGGGCTGAAGTATGGGATGGAGGTAAAAAGTTAGAGTTTGAAACTAAGGATCCTTTTGAGTATCCAAGGGAGCTTTTAAGAAATCTAAGAGTTTATAAGGATCAAAGATTGCCAAGGTTTTGGGGAGGGTTGGTGGGCTATGTATCTTACGACGTGATAAGGTTTTTTGAGCCTATAAAGATTGAAAAGCCAAAGGTTATGGATCTTCCGGAAGTTTTCTTTTTTATGACGGACTGCGTTTTGATACACGATAACTTAAGCGGTAAGATAAAGGTGGTGGCTCCCATCTTTGTTGGAGAGGATGCGCAGGAAAGTTACTCCAAGGCAAAAGACCTTGTGGAAAACGTCTTAGAAAGGGTCTATAACGAATGTGTTTATCCGAAGCATTACGAGGATAGGGAACCTGACCTTTCAATCTGGCAGTCAAACTTTAAAAAGGAAGAGTTTGAAAAGGCTGTGCTTAAAGCTAAGGAATACATAGCTCAAGGCGATGTAATACAGGTAGTGCTATCTCAAAGGTTCAAAAGAAGTTTTAAGGTAGATCCAGAGGACATATACAGGGTGCTAAGATTTTTAAACCCTTCACCTTATATGTTTTATCTGGACTTTTTGGAATATCAGGTAGTGGGTTCCTCTCCCGAAGTTCTTGTTAGAGTAGAACAAAGAAAAGTGCTCACAAGACCCATAGCAGGCACCAGAAGAAGAGGAAAAAACGAAGAAGAAGATAAGCTTTTGGAGGAAGAGCTGTTAAAGGATGAAAAGGAAAGGGCCGAACACCTGATGCTTGTTGATTTGGGTAGGAACGATTTGGGAAGGGTTTGCAAGCCGGGAACTGTGGTGGTAAAAGACTTTATGAGGGTGGAACGATATTCTCATGTCATGCATTTGGTTAGCGATGTAGAGGGGGAAGCTTTGGAAGGGCTTTCTCCCTTTGACATTCTGAAAGCTTGTTTTCCTGCAGGGACTGTCTCTGGCGCACCAAAGGTAAGAGCTATGCAAATAATAGAAGAATTAGAGCCAGAAAGAAGGGGTATATACGCAGGAAGCGTAGGGTATGTATCTTTTGAAGGCAATATGGACATGGCAATAGCCATAAGGACCCTTGTGTGCATAAATGGAGAGGTTTTTGTCCAAGCGGGTGCGGGCATTGTGGCAGATTCAGAACCGCACAAAGAATGGTTGGAAACTGTTAATAAAGCAAAGGCTCTTATTAAAGCGGTAGATATGGCAGAAAAGATGTTTTAAAATATTTCTCTATGGAAACCAGAGTCGCTTGGAGCATTACTCACCAAGAATTTACTGTCACGGACCATTACTACTTTTCAATACTACAAAAAGAAGCAGAAAAGAATGGCATAATCATAGAGGAAGTAGATAACTGGGAAAAGCTAAAAGAGTATGACACCATAGTGTTTAACTATCCAGAAATTCCCTTTACGGAAAAAGAAGCGCAAGATGTGGAAAGCTGGGTGTGGGAGCTGGGAAAGAAGGTAATACTGGGAGGATATTACAAGAACGAAGACCACATTGCAGATACTTGCAACTCCCTTGCCAGAAGATTTGGGATGGAGCTAAATCCAGACGAAGTAATAGATGAGATAAACAACCACAACGGAGACAAATACTTTTTAGTCACTTCAAAGATAAGAAGGTATAACAAAAATGAGAAAAACGAGGTGAATGTAGAAAAGGTTATGCTTGCCTGCAGTGCGTCCATAAAGCCTTTAATGCCGGATATAAAGGTGGTGGTAAGAGCAGAAGACAGCGCAGTTTCTAATATGGGAAACTACACCCTTTTGATTGCAGAACAAATAGCTCCCACAAGCGGAGGCTACTTTTGCCTTGCAGGCACCTGTGTTTTTTGGGACAACTACTCCATAACCTTATACAACAACTTAGAATTTTCCTTGAACCTTTTAAGACACAAAACACCGATAAAGGTAGCAGAAGGCAAACCTGTAGTGTTTGGTTTATAAATAAAATAGGCAAAACCTTTTTATGCGTTCTGAAGCATTTCATAAACCTTTTTGGCTGCCTCTTGTTGAGCTTCCTTTTTATTACGCCCCCTTCCTATAGCTCTGTATTCTCTTATACAACATTCAACTTCAAAAACCCTTTCGTGTTCTTTTCCACTGACTCCCACCACTCTGTAAATGGGTCTTTCTTTCCATTTGCTTTGCGTAAGCTCTTGCAAGAGCGTCTTGTAGTCTTTTTTGTATAATTCCTTCTCCACCACCTCCCTTAGTCTGTCTCCGTACTTTTTAAAGAACAACTGCTTTAGTCCGTTCATGTCTCCTCCAGAATCCATGTAAATTGCACCCAAAAGTGCTTCAAATAAGTCTGCCAACACAGAACTACTAATGAACCTTCTTTTGCCCGATATTCTCACGTAATTTTGCATTCCCAGTTCTTCCGATATGGAAGAGAGAAACTCCTCACTTACAAGGTATGCCTTTATGCTTGCCAAGGTTCCCTCCTTGTAGTTAGGAAAATTTTCTACCAGAAAACACACTACTAAGAAGTTCACTATAGAATCTCCCAGAAATTCCAAAAGCTCGTAGTTTTCTCCACTGTTTTTGTATGACCTGTGGGTAAGGGCAGTTTCTAAATACTTTACGTTTTTGAAGCAATAGCCTATTTTTTCCTGCAGTTCTCTATAGTTTTCTGAAAACAAGGCAGGCATTAGTGCCACCAAACCCAAAGGAATTGGAAATCGCCACATTCACCTCCTTTTTGACTGCAACGTTTGGCGTGTAATCCAAATCACACTCCGGATCTGGATTTTCTAAATTTATCGTAGGTGGGATTATACCTTCTTGAATGGTTTTTACCGTAGCGACCGCTTCTAATGCTCCCGCCGCTCCCAAAAGATGACCCACCATAGATTTATTTGAGCTGATCTTTAGCCTGTAGGCATGCTCCTTAAAAAGGGCTTTTATAGCAAGAGTTTCAGCTCTGTCGTTCAGAGGCGTAGAAGTTCCGTGGGCGTTTATGTAATCTACCTCTTCCGGCGGAATACCTGCGTCTTCTAAAGCAAGCTTCATACACATATAGGCGCCTTCTCCGTCTGCACACGGAGCGGTTATGTGATAAGCATCGTCTGTTGCTCCGTATCCCACAAGCTCTGCGTATATTTTTGCTCCCCTTGCTTTTGCGTGTTCATACTCTTCCAAAACCAGTATGGCTGCGCCCTCTCCCATAACAAAGCCATCTCTTTCTGCGTCAAAGGGTCTTGAAGCCTTTTGTGGTTCATGGTTTCTGGTAGATAATGCCCTCATGGACGCAAAGCCAGCTACACCTAAGGGGGTGATTGCACTCTCACAACCACCCGCTATGGCTATGTCTATGTCTCCCCTTTGTATGAGCCTGAAGGCGTCACCTATAGAATGGTTTCCGGTAGCACAGGCAGAGACTACGCAATAGTTGGGACCTTTTAGCCCAAACCTTATGGCTATTAGCCCACTTGCCATGTTGGATATGCCGTAAGGTATGAAAAAGGGTGAGACTCTTCTTGGACCTTTCTCCATAAGGATCTTTTGCTGTTCTTCAATATCTCTCAGCCCACCTATGCCCGTGCCTATTATCACACCCACTTTGTAAGGATCAAACTTGTCTTCCAGCAGTCCGCTGTCCTTTATAGCTTCTTCTGCTGCTGCGACCGCATACTTTATAAAGTCTGAGACCTTTTGGGCTTCCTTTTTGTCAAAGTAAAGCTCCGGATTGAAATCCTTCACCTCGGCAGCTATATGAACGCTAAGACCTATCTCTTCTGGATCAAACCTTTTTATTCTGTCTACACCGCTTACTCCTGCAACAAGGTTTTTCCAAAATTTATCTACACCCGTTCCTATGGGACTTACAATTCCAAGGCCGGTTATTACCACCCTCCGGTTCAAGTTTTTACTCTCTCCTTAAGGTAATTTATAACGTCTCCCACCGTCCTTATTTTTTCAGCGTCTTCGTCTGGTATTTCTATACCGAACTCTTCTTCAAAGGCCATAATCAATTCCACCACATCCAAAGAGTCCGCTCCCAGGTCTTGAACAAAGTTTGCATCATCCCTGAGCTTTTCCACCTCTACACCAAGTTGGTCCGCTATAATTTCTTTAATCCTACTTTCTAGGTCCATGATAAAACCTCCTTTGAAATTGGGTGTAAATCAATTATACCACAAAACCGAGCAGTTCCCTGAGCTTTCTAACTGGATCCTTTTCCCTCATCAGAGCAGTGCCGACCAAAAAGGCATCCACTCCTAAGGACTCAAACTCAAGGATCTGTTCCCTGTTTTCTATCCCGCTTTCCACTATCAAAAACTTTGCTCCCATCTGCTTGATCTTAGGAGCGAGTTCCTTAGAAAGGTTCAGATCCACCTTAAGCGTATTTAGGTCTCTGTTGTTAATGCCTATGATCTTGGCTCCAGCCTTTAGGGCCCTTTCTGCCTCTTTTATACTGAAAACTTCCACAAGGACATCCAATCCTAAGCTTTCTGCGTAAGCCAAAAGGTCCCTCAAACGTTCATACTCAAGTATCCTAACAATAAGAAGGATGGCATCCGCTCCAAAGGCTTTTGCTTCTAAAACCTGCACCGGATCAAAGATGAAGTCCTTTCTCAAAAGGGGAAGAGAAACAGTGTTTCTTACCTCTTCTAAGTCCTCCAAGGAACCATTGAAGAACTTGTCTTCAGTTAGGACAGAAATGGCTACCGCTCCACCCTCTTGATAAAGTTTAGCTTGCTCACTTGGAGAAACCTCTTTGATGAGTCCTGCAGAGGGGGACGCCTTTTTTACCTCTGCTATTATCCTTGTCCTACAGCTTTTGAGCACCCTTTCAAAGGAGAAAAACCTATCCCTTCTTTTTATCTTTTCCTGCAAAAGGTCTATGTAATCTCTGTCTTTTCTTAATGTCCTTTTCTTATGTAGAAGGACTTCTTGCAAGAAGCTCAGGGGTATATCCTCCTGTAATTTTTACCCTCTTTCCTGTATATTGCTTCCACAAAAAAGCCCTCCTTGGAAAGCTCTTGGTATATTTTTTTTGCTTTCTCTTCTCCCTTTACCGCAAGCACCACACCACACCTTGGGTCTATTTCGTCCGGTATGGGTATTAGCTTTGCCCTTCCTTTCAGATACTTTTCTGCCCTAACTCCTTCCGATATTGCGGAAAAAGTTATAAAATGATCTGGCTTTTCCGAAAAGGGGTTTATCATCATTAGAAACTGCCTCACGTGAAGCTTTACTCCTAAGGAGTGGAATTTTATCCAATACCATAGGGAAGGTTCTGATGTATGGGACATCTTCCTTATTTCCACTATAACCTTTCCATCTTCCTTTTTTATACTTAGGAGTTGGTTTCCCGTTTGCTTGCACCAGTTGTATATGTCCCTTTCAAAGCCGGGATCTGTGGATATCACCTTTATAACATCACCTTCCTTTAATCTTTTAACGTTTTCTGAAGTTATCACTATAGGCAAGGGACACATAAGACCAGACAGATCTAAAATCTTTTTTTCTTCCCTTTCCAAAACTTCCATAGCTTTACCTCACACTGCAATTTTAACTTGTTCTTTGCTTAAATTGTCTTCAAAGCCTGCTATGTAAAGACTTAACAGTTTTGCACACTGAATCAGCTCTTTTTTAAGAGATTCATCCATCAGTTCAGCAGGATGATTGACATAAAAGACCACGAGTGCTTTCCCCTGCTCTAACTTTACAGGCACAGAAAATACCATTTTTTGGTAATCTGCTAACACCTCTTCGGTAGAATTATCCTTAAGCGCTAACACTTTAATCGCCCTTAGACCATACATTTCCTTAATACCCTTAAGATACTCTTCTGGTGTTCGTCTGTCAAGCAGTTTGAACAGTTCTAACAGCCTTTCCTTTTCCCTTTTTTCCTTTTCAAGGGACATTAAATCACTTTGGATTGATCTGTAGGAATCTCTTAGTTTTTTGATGTATTTCCTTTCTTTTTGAAGACTTCTCAGAAGGTCTACAGAAGAGGGGGATATAGATAAAGCTAAGACTAAAGGTATGAATAAAAGTCCCTTAAAACCAAGGTTAAACCAGAGCAAAAAGCAGGTGGAGACAACGGAAATTAAAAAAGGAACTAAGCTTTTTGGAAAAGTATATAGGGCTGGCACCAGCAGTGATAAAACCGCCACAGGCTCCCCTGATAGAAAAGCTAAGGGGAGGATAAAAACATAGTCAAAGTAGTCTTTTATTTTTTTTAACGTCCAAGGATAAAAGTAGGCGGTTAAGGAAAGAGTTATGTAAATTGCAGAAAGGACTATTATAACTGCCTTCGTAATGTAATCTGAAACATAGAACAGAGCATATGTTGTAAAGAAGAAAAATAACAAAAATCTTAAACCGGCTGTCAAAAACGATTTGTCAAACTGCACAATGTTATAATTTAACATAAGATGCGCAAGCAAAGACTTAAATTAAACAAGGGGTTAATTTCGTGAGGTTTCTCATACTGGCTTCAGAGTCTAAAAGAAGAGTGGAAATACTTAAAATGCTCGGCTATCACTTCTTTGTTATTCCATCGAGAATTGAAGAAGAATACAAAGGGAATCCACTGATAAACGCAAGAAGATTGGCATACAAAAAGGCGTTTAAGGTGTGGAAGGAGTACAAATTTTCCACAGTTTTGGGTGCAGACACAATAGTGGTGTTGGACAATAAAATTCTTGGAAAACCAAAAGACGAAAGGGAAGCAAAAAGTATGCTAAGAGAATTGTCTGGTAGATGGCACAAAGTTATAACTGCGGTAGCCATTCTATCTCCCAAAGGCAAAGTTCTATTCCACGACATCGCTTGGGTTAAATTCACAAACATTGACGATGAAGAGATTGATGAATACATTAAAACAGGAGAACCATTGGACAAGGCTGGCGCTTATGGTGTGCAAGGATTGGGTGCTAAGTTTGTGGAAAGGATCAGGGGAGACTTTTACACGGTTATGGGTCTTCCTGCATCCAAAACTGATCGTGTCCTTAAGTTTTTGCTTGATTAGTTTGAGTTCGTGCGTCTTTGTATCAGCCAGCAATGTAGAAGTTGGCGGAGGTGTTCAGATAAAAATTCAACATAGGAGGTAAAAGAAGATGAAGGACTGTATATTTTGTAAGATTATCAAAAAGGAAGCGCCTTCAAAGGGTGTGTATGAGGACGATTTGGTGTATGCCTTCCACGACATAAACCCTGTGGCACCTATTCACATACTGATAGTCCCCAAAAAGCACATATTTGGCATTCAGTCTTTGGAACAGGAAGATGAACACATTGTGGGACACATGTTCTACGTAGCAAGGAAAATAGGGGAAGAGTTTGGATTAGCTTCTCCAGACAGCACAAAAGGTGGTTACAGGTTGGTCTTTAACGTTGGTGAGCACGCAGGTCAGAGTGTGTTTCATCTGCACCTCCACCTAATAGGTGGAAGATCTATGAGCTGGCCTCCTGGCTAATGCCTTTCCAACTTTACAACTTTCTGTTAAAGAAAGGACTTGAAAGAAGGCCAGCACAGGAGAGGTTTTTTCAAATTGTATCCCATACCATAGAAAAGGGTGGAATAAGCATAATTCAAGCACCAACGGGTACAGGTAAAACATACGGCTATCTTATACCTATACTGGAAAAAGGACAGAAAGCCATAATCTCAACAGGCACCAAACTTTTGCAGGAGCAGTTAAGAAGGGACATTGAAACTCTAAAAGTCTATCACTCTTACCTAACAGGAGAGGAATTGGACTACTTGGTTTTGAAAGGAAAGAGTAATTACCTGTGCCTTGATAGGTTCTACCAACTGCAATCCGATAAGAGACCTTCCCAGATAGAAGATATGCTGAAAGGTGAGTGGGATGGAGATTGGGAATTCGCGCATGTGGATGCGGAACTTTGGAAAGAGATCTGCGTAGAGGATGATTACTGCACTCCTCATTACAGAGGTATTTGTAAATACAGGGAAGAGTGTTATTATTGGAGTAGGTTAAAAAGAAGGGAGAGGAAGGCAAGGATCATTATAGTAAACCATGCCCTCTTGGCACTTAAGGAGTTTGAAAATCCAGAGGATAGACTTTTGGTAATAGATGAAGCCCACGAGCTTGATAAATACGTAACTTCCTCTTTAACAGACGGTGTATCTACTTACACCTTAAGGGTGGAGATAATGGAAAGAATAGCTCAGTTTTTGCCGGAGGCAAAGGCGGACGTGGAAGAGTTCTTTGAACGCCATTTTTCAAAGATGTTTAACGAAGATACACAGCAAATACCACTTAAAGACCTAAGCCCCTACTTAAGGGACTTTGAAGAGCTGATAATAAGACCAATAAACCTCTATTACAAAAGAATAAAGGAAAAGCTCATATCAGAGATCAAAAACTACCTTATCTCTAAACTGTGGATCAGTCTAAGACTTAGGGATTACCTTCAGCGGTCCAGTCTATTAAACTGGGAAGAATACTTTCAGCTTAACGTAAGCTTTGATGAACCTACAGAAGAAGAGGAAAGGGTCATAAAAAAGCTAAAAACTTACGAACTCTTGGAGAAAAAAATTCAAAGATTGAAGGACTTTTACAAAGTTATGAAATCGCCTCCCGCAGACATGGGATTTTCTGTTAGCAGAAGGTGGAGCAGTAGGCTCAAGGCTTTTAACTACAGATTGGAAAAATTTCCCGTCTTCCCAGCTGGATACTTTGACCTTAGTGGTTATAAGGGAGTGATCATAACCTCCGCTACAGTTGACCCAGAGGATCTTTACCAAACTATGGGCATAGTGGGGGAGTTTTACGACCTTCCTCACACATTTCCATATCACAGAGTGGAGTTTGTAGTTTATAACGCAAACCCAAAGGAGAAAGAAGAGTGGGAACAGTGCTTAAAACTGGCATACAAAAGATTAAGGACTCTCCACGATAGGGTTTTGGTCTTGCTGACAAATAAAGAACAGTTAGGACTTTTTAAAGACGAAGAAGGTGTAGCTATTCAAGGAGAAGACAGATTGTCTCTTCTCGTTGAAGCTCTAAGAAAGGGACAGATAAAGGCGCTTATTGGATTGGAAAGTCTTTGGTTTGGGATTGATGTTAAGGGGGAAAAGGGAATACTGATGGCTAAACTTCCCTTTGACAGCCCAGAAGATCCACTTATTTATCACAGAATAAGATACTTAAAAGAGATTGGGGAAGAACCTTTTGAATATCAAAAGATGAAGGCGCTTATAAAGTTTAGGCAGGGACTTGGAAGGATGATGAGAAGCTCTCAAGACTTTGGCACAATCATTCTGTGCGATAGAAGAATTTTCAAGTTCAAGGAGTTTAGGCAGGCGGTGGAAGGTCTTGGGATGAAGATAAAATATATAAGACATGTTTAGAGTTGTTGCTGTAATAGGATCCTCTCAGGCAAATGAAGAAGAATACGAAGTGGCATATCAGGTGGGTAGATTTTTAGCTAAAAAAGGTTTGGTAGTGGTCTGTGGTGGAAGGGGTGGTGTTATGGAGGCGGTTTGCAAAGGGGCAAAGGAGGAAGGGGGTCTGACTGTAGGCATAATGACTACCTACACTGGAGAGGAGGCAAATCCTTACGTGGATATCAAGATAAATACGGGTATGAACTGGAACAGAAATCCCATAGTTGTCGCCAGCGGAGAGTTTGTTATAGCCATAGGAGGACATTGGGGAACGCTCTCTGAAATAGCCTACGCTCTTATACTTAATAAGAGGATTCTAGGTTACAAAACATACAGTATGGAAGGGGTGGAACAAACAGAAAGCTTAGAGGCACTATTAAACCGTATAGAGTCTATACTTGCAAATTTGTAGAACTTGATTATCTTTCTCAGTTAGGAGATATTCATGGATAGAAGTGTTTTGATATTGGAGGATATGCTATTTAGAACTCTTTCAAAAGAGATAGAAGAAAGATACGAAGAGGTGATTTCTCTATACAAGCACGATCCTGAAATAAAAAACATAGCCAACACCATAAAGAGACTGTGCGATTACGTACTTGAAATTTACAAAAACATTCCAGACCCAACAAAAAAGCTCGATGATAACCTGTATTCAACCCTATACTACCTACTAAAGGACCTTGGTCTTACTTTGTATGATCTGACTATAGCGGAAGGCGAACAGCTCTATTACGTTATCTCCTCTGCCTATCAAAAGATAAGTGGTGCTAATGCCCTTCTTGAGAGATTAGTTTAAGCACTTCACTTGCTACCTCCTCTGGAGGGATGTTTAAGCATTCATAAGTTCCATACTTACATTTTCCCTTTCCGTGGAGGGTGCAAGGCTGACATGGTAAGTTTTTCACAAGAACTTTTCCTTCTTCTGGAAAGAGGGAAAAACCAAGGGTAGGATGGGTTCCCCCGTATATTTGCACCGCTTTGGTTTTTACAGCCCTTGCTATGTGCAAAAGCCCAGAATCATTTCCAACAAAAACCTTGGCGAGCTTTATGATACCCGCAGTATCTAAGAGGGAAAGCTTTCCACAGAGGTTTTCAAAACCATCCATTCCTTCACACTCTCCTTGGGCTCCTACAAAAACTACCCTAATGCCCTTTTCCCTTAACCTTTCCGCTACTTTTACGAAATGTGGATATCTCTTTTTCTTATACCTAGCTCCTGGAGATATGGCTACAAAACCTTCCCCGTAAATTTGCTTTAACCTATTGAGCCTATTTTCAGATAGGATGATGGAAGGTCTATATCCCTTTTCCCCTATGGCTCTTAGGTAAGAATCTACCACGCTGTAGGAAGTTCTAAGCGCTTTAAACTTAATAGCAAGCCTTCTTCTTATACTCTCTTTTGGATAGCTTCTCCAAAAGCCTCCTAACAGTAATCTAAGCATAAAAGTTTTTAGATTTTTGTGCATGTCCAAATACAGGTCAAAACCTTTAAGCCTTTCCAAGTTTTTGAAAAGTTCATCCTTTCTTAACTCTATTACTTCAACCCTGGGATCGTCCTTGAAGATTTCTCCGTAGGGGGTGTAGGTAAGCAGGTGTGGTTTAAAACCTCTTTTTATCAACGGTTCAAAAAGGCAGGAAGTTAGGACTACATCACCCAAAGAGGAAAATCTGATTATTAGAGCTTTTTTATCCACCGCTAACTGGGGGTATTACTGCAACCTTTTCTCCCCCTTTGAGTATGAAATCTTCTCCAATATATTCGTAATCTACCGCAAAAAGGCAAACCTTTAAAACATCTTTCAGCTGGGGGTATAGCTCAATAAGCCTTTCCCTGAGCTCTTTTACACTTCCTACAAAATCTAAGTCTTCCTCTTGCTTGCCTATCTTCTCCTTTAAGATGGCAAAGTAGAGAAGTTTTATCATCGTCAGTCCACCCTTAGCACACTTAGGAAGGCTTCCTGAGGAAGCTCTACCTTTCCAAACTGCTTTAGCCTCTTTTTACCTTCTTTTTGTTTTTCCAAAAGCTTCTTCTTCCTCGTTACATCCCCCCCATAACACTTGGCAGTTACATTGGCACGCAGTGGTGGTATTCTCTCAGAAGCTATTATTTTACTGCCTATCCCTGCCTGCACTTTAACCTCAAAAAGCTGTCTTGGAATTACATCCTTTAGCTTTTCTACGATCTGCCGAGCCCTTCTATAAGCCTTATCTCTATGAACTATGAAAGATAGGGCATCCACCGGTTCGTTGTTTATAAATACGTTTAGCCTTACCAAATCTTCCTTTCTAAAGCCTATAAACTCATAATCGTAAGAAGCATATCCCTTAGAGAGGCTTTTTACCTTGTCGTGAAAATCAAGAAGTATTTCACTAAGCGGCATTTCATACTCTAATATAGCGGTGTTAGGGTCCAAATACCTAAAGCTCTTTTGTATCCCTCTCTTTTCCTGACACAGGTTCATAATGCTTCCTACATATTCCTTTGGTGTGATTATGGTTATGCTTACAAAGGGTTCCTCTATGGCTTCTATAAGGCCCCAGTTTTCCGGAAGCTCAGATGGATTTTTTATCTCCTTCACTGTTCCGTTCTTAAATCTAACCCTGTATACGACGCTTGGTGCGGTTGTAATCAAACCTACACCGTATTCTCTTTCCAACCTTTCCTGCACGATCTCCATGTGCAAAAGTCCCAGAAAACCAACCCTAAAGCCCATGCCCAAGGCTGGAGAACTTTCTGGCTCATAATACAGCGCAGCGTCGTTTATAGCATACTTTTCCAAAGCATCCCTCAGCTCTTCAAAGGTGTATCCTTCAGAAGGGTAAAGTCCCGCAAAGACCATGGGTTTGGCAGGCCTAAATCCTGGCACTGCCTCCTTTGCAGGTCTTTTGGCGTCAGTTATCGTATCCCCCACCCTTATATCCCTCACATCCTTTATAGATGCTGCAATGTATCCTACCTCACCTGCGGATAACTTTTCAAACTTGGTCATTTTGGGCGTCTGTGCACCCACTTCTGTTACTTCAAACTCTTTGCCCGTTGAAAAAAGTCTTATCTTCGTGCCAGGCTTTACCTCTCCGTCAAAAATTCTGACAAAGGCTACCGCTCCTCTGTAGGGATCATAGTAAGAGTCAAAAATAAGAGCCTTTAAAGGTGCCTGAGGATCACCCTTTGGAGGTGGAATGCGCTTTATTATTGCATCTAAGATCTCCTCTATACCTATACCTTCCTTCGCAGAGGCAAGGATAACTTCATTTGGGTCCAATCCTAATATATCCTCTATTTGTTTTTTTACCCTCTCAGGCTGAGCTGCGGGAAGGTCTATTTTGTTTATGACCGGTATGATAACCAAGTCTTGCTCCACAGCCTTCCAAAAGTTGGCTACAGTTTGGGCTTCTATGCCCTGAGTCGCATCTACCAAGAGTAAGGCCCCTTCGCAAGCAGCTAAGGCACGAGAAACTTCATAAGAAAAATCCACATGCCCCGGTGTGTCTATAAGGTGAAGAACGTATCCCTTGTATTCCATCCTAACCGCTTGAAGCTTTATTGTTATCCCCCTTTCCCTCTCTATCTCTAAGGTATCTAGCATCTGTTCTTTTAGTTCCCTCCTTGAGACAGCGCCCGTAAATTCCAACAGCCTGTCTGCCAAAGTGGATTTACCATGATCAACGTGGGCAATAATGGAAAAGTTCCTGATCTTATCCAGCATGAAGTTAAAAATTATACCAATTTGAAAGAAAAGGGCATAAAGTGAGGCATTCGCCCCAATTTCTTTTTAGTGTATTATGAATACCTTAACAGCTCTCTGATCAGAGTATTTTTTACCCAATAAATCTGCTACTTCTTTTCCGTAAGATGCTATCCTCATTTTGCCTATATCTACGCCTTTTTGGGCTAAGTAGCTGGCAACCATCTGTGCTCTCCACATTGAAAGATTAAAGTTGTAGTTGGATGGTCCTCTTTTGTCCGCAAACCCAACCACCAACACTTCTTTACCCGATTCTTTTACTTTTCCAGCTATTTCGTCTAATTTACTTGCCTCCGAAGGTTTTATTTTGAACTTGTTAAAATCAAAATACACGGTGCCTACCTCTTCCAATTGCCACTTATAAGGTCCCACTTCGGGTTTAGGCGCTTCCACTCTTCTTCCCTCCAATGCTTTTATTCTCCTTTCATGATCGTCTGCTATCCCTTCCAGTTTCCCCACCCTTCTTTCTAAATCGCTAACCTTTTTGTTTGCTTCATTCGCAACTTTCAGAGCTTCTTCTGCAGATTTTTTCGCCTCCATTATAGCTTTAAAGTATCCCTCATAGCACTTGTCCAGCATATACTTTGAATAAACTTCCTTTGGGCTACCGCATGGGTCCAACTGCTTTTCTTGCGCGCTTTCAGCAAACACCACCCCACCCATTAGTAGTAGTGCTAAAGATAGCTTTCTCATTCTTCTACCTCCTTATTTACTATTATTGAAATTAATTGAAATTTAATCATACTTTTCCTTCTTTATGCTTTCTTTATCCACACCCAACCTTTCAAGAATACAGCTCATATCGTCCACAAAAGCTGGTGGGCCACACAGATAATAGACTTTACCGCTTAATTCCCCAACTTCCTTTTTTATCATATCCTCGTTTATTCTTCCAGTATAACCATTCCAACCTTCAGGTGCGCCCCTTGTAAGAGTATGAACAATCTTGATGTTTCGGTGTTTTTTCATAGCCTCAAGCTCATCCCTGTATATGATCTCTTCGTAATGGGTGTTTGAATAAAGGAGCGTAGCAAACACATCAGAAAGGCCTGCATCTACTATATACCTTAGCATACACATAAGGGGCACTATACCACTACCTGCTCCTATGAGCACTATGTTTTTGGAAATTTCTGGTAACCATACAAACTTCCCGTAGGGACCCTTTATTTTAAACCTGTCTCCTACCTTAACTTCCTGTGTAAGAACAACAGAAGCCTTTCCTTGTGGTGTGCGCTTTATGGTAAGCTCTAATACGTTTTTTTTAGTGGGAGGATTAGCTATAGAATATGCCCTTTTTAATATTTCTCCTGTGTTTGGATAAGGAACCTGAAGCATAACGTACTGTCCGGGATAAAAGTTAAACTCTATGCCGTTTAGAGCGAAAACAAGGGTCTTTGTGGTGGGCGTTTCAGTTTTAATTTCAACTATTGGCGCTTCAAATTCGACTATGGGAAGCTTTTTAAGTTCCATGGATGAAATTATATACTATCCATTAGTTTTAGCTTTTCCGATTCTATAGCCATTCCTAACTCTTTGCCTTTCAAACCCGCAAATTTTGATACATCTACCTTGACCTTACTGAGCTTTTCCATGTATAGAACTACTTTTTGTCTTACCCTGTCGTCAAGCGCAATAAGTAGATAAAAGGGTTCGTGGAATCCTTTGAGGGTTAAGTAGATTTCGGAATTTTTGTTAGCTTGTTGGAGTTTTCTTATTATTTCGTTAGCTTGTGTTTTATAAAGGGTGTATAGCTCCCTTACCCAACCGGGTGCGCTCATCCTTATCAAAAAATCTTCCCCTTTTACATTTTGCAAAAGTATTATCAGGTATAACCATCCATACTCTATAACCCTGTCTGGGAATTCTATGCGATGCCATACGATAATTTCCCTCAACTTTTCAAGTTTTTCTTCTAAGTTAGGTGTCCATTGGAAGTCTTCTATCAACTGTTCTAAGATCCTATACTCTCTGTATAGCCTTAAGATGTTGAGAAGTTTTTCCTCTCTGAACACAAGCTTTAACTCGTTTAAAAGTCTGCCTTTTGGCGCATGCTTGATAATACCTAAGGATAAAGCATTTTTTAGAGCTTTCTCAGTGCTTTTGGACAACTTGAAATCAAACCTACCTGCAAAGCGCAAGGCTCTGAGTATTCTAACTGGGTCCTCTATGAAGCTAAGGGGATGTAGTATTCTTATTAACTTGTTCTTTAGGTCCCTTAGCCCGCCAAAGTAGTCTATTAATGTTCCAAAATCATCTTCCATGATTGATATGGCCATAGCGTTTATGGTAAAGTCCCTTCTTAGAAGGTCCTCTTTTATGGAAGCTGGTTCCACTTCGGGATATGCGCCGGGATGGGGATAGGTTTCCCTTCTTGTGGTGGCAAACTCAAGCTTAAAATCTCCCACTTTCAAGTGGGCTGTTCCAAACTGGGGAAAGGGATGGATATTTACACCATAAAGCTCTGCTACCTTTTTGGCAACTTCTAAGCCATTCCCTTCTATAACAAAGTCCAGGTCCCATATATTTTTTCCCATAAGTATGTCCCTGACCACTCCCCCCACAAGGTATCCTCTAAAGCCAAGCTCTTTACAAACTTCGCCCACCTTCTTTGCTATTTCTTCCACCTTTGAAGGAAGCTTTACCTTTTTATGCAAAGACTTTAAGGGCTGAGTTTGTTTTCTTAT
The DNA here is from genome assembly GCF_000702425.1 of Thermocrinis jamiesonii. Lineage (NCBI taxonomy): Bacteria > Pseudomonadati > Aquificota > Aquificia > Aquificales > Aquificaceae > Thermocrinis > Thermocrinis jamiesonii. Next base: position 87,837 of record NZ_JNIE01000004.1, on the reverse strand, counting down.
AGCTTGCATCAGATCTAACCGGGTAACCACACCAACCAACTTACCATTTTCTAACACCGGTATTAACTTTTCACCAAAAGTAGAAAGGATCTTTTCCGCATCCCATATAAAATCTTCTGTGGAGAGAGTGTGAAAGTCAGACTGCATAAAGTCCTTTACTTGCCTTGAAGGAAAGAGCTTATGAACCTTCAAAAGCACTTTCTTATAAACCACACCTACCAATCTACCCTTCTCGTCTACTACAGGAGCACCTGCATAGTTTCTTTTCGTAAGTTCAAAAAGAGCCTGCTCTACTGTAAGATCTTCTTTGACTGCAAAAGCTGGAGTGTTCATAATATCCTTTACCTTTATGGCAGGGTTTTCTCCTTTTAGCACCTGCACCAAGATAGTTTTGACTCTCTCTGCCTCCACATTTTCTAACTTTACTGCACTGGCAAAGGAATGACCTCCTCCTCCAAACACTTCCAAAACCTTTGAAGTGTCAAATTTATCTTTTAATCCTCTTCCAAAAAGGTAAGTTTTACTTCCCGCAGAAACTATGACGAAAAAGGCGTCTGAATCTTTTATGTCCTCTAACCTGTATATGACCTGCAAAAATTCTGGATTATAGTCTTCGGACTTTAGAACAAAGATCGTTATCTTGGAATCATTTAAGAAAAGTTTTTCAACTGCAGTCAAACTCTTAGCTAAAAAATCTATCTCATCTCTACTTAAGCTTTCCCTAAGGTATTCTCTTATAGTTCTCAAAGAGGCACCCATTTTCAAAAGCCAAGCTAAAGCCAACGCATCTCTTTCTGTGGTGCCCTCATAAGTCAAACTACCCGTATCCTCGTATATGCCAAAGGCTAATATGGTTGCATCTTCTGGAGATATTCTTTTGTTTAACCTCTGAAGCTCTTCTACAATAAGCGTTGTTGCACTTCCTACCATATCCACTTTACCTTTAAACCCTTTTGGAGCCTTGGGATGATGGTCGTATATGTAGATCTCTTCTACTTGAAAAGATTTATAATCCTGTAAGTTGTGGCTATCCACCAACACTAAGTCAAACTTCTGTGGCAGTTCCTCCACTACCCTGAACCTATCTCTGAACCTCTTGAATACCTCACTTGCTTTTCTTGAAAGCAAAGAGGGTTTCAAAAGATAAGCATCATCGTAAAGAAGCAAAACGCCGTAAGCGGTAGAGAGGGCATCCAAGTCTGCCCCCTCTTCTAAAATGACAACCTTCACAAGTATTTATTTTAAGGTTACTCACCCTTTGCTTCTTTTATGGCAGATTTTATATCTTGATCCGCTTTGCGGAATATCTCAGCCTTCTCTTTGCTCATGTGTTTTTCGTAAGACTTTAAAAGGAAAGGTATGTTTATGTATCCCACACCCACCGAACCGTCAGGTTTTTCGTAAACATAAACCCTGCAGGGTGCTAAAGTGCCAAATTGGGGAATATCCTTAAGTATTGCCTCTCCGTAAGATAGGTTACACGCTAAGAATATGGAAAACTTTGGAGATTCTTCGCTAACATCCAACACATCCAACACGTTCATATTTACCCCGTCAAGGGATGTCTTAAAAAGTATCTTGAAATCGTCGTAGGCTAAATTTTTAACTTCCTCTTCATAAACCAGTTCTTGGTTTATAGCTTGCATCTTAGCAGGTTTTAACCTTACACCGCTCATTTGGGTTAAGACAAGCCTAATATTTCTATAAGTCTTTTTTATCTCCATCCTTTCCTCTTTGGTAAGCTTGTGTCCATACTTAGAAAGAAACATATTCTCGTTTATTATCGTAGCGTATATTTTACCATTCTCCTTTGATTGATGAACCGCAATGCTACAGGGAATGACGTTGCTCAAAGCTGGCGCTTTTGTGAGAATTTCCTTCATCTTGGGCGTTTCACAACCAAAGATAACATAGTAGTTTGGAAATTCGGTAGAACCTCTCGCCCTTATAGCATCGGAGATGGTTAAAACTCTTATAACTTTTACCTGTCTTCCTTCCATTCCTTCTTTTAACTTATCCACCGCCTTTTTGAAGTCCTTTTCCCTTAGGGGATAGGTCAGATACATTGCCCTTATAGGGTCTTTGGCAAAAGAAAAGAGAAAGAGCAGGAGGGTAATTAAAAGCACCTTTACCATTTTTACCTCCAAAAGCAATCTGTGTTGTAGGGATGGTCTAAAACCTTCACGTTTGGCTTCCTCTCAACCACTATCTCCCTCTTTTTCTTTATGTAGTTTATCACGATATCTCTGATATTTACCTTTTCTGGTTCCACTCCTGGAGGTGGTGGTCCGCCATAAACTGCTACAAGGTATTCCTTGTCCGCTTCAAGAGGTTTGCCCTTTATTCTCACGTTTCTTATTCTTTCCCCTTGCTTGGCATTTATCTTCAGTTCGTACTCCACTCCATATATCCTTGACATATCTCCACCTTGCTGATAGAGTGGGTTTGGGTTGAATACGTTATCCGCTATGTCCTCCCAAAGCACCAAAAGGTCTCTTCCCTTTCTCCTTAGGAGGAAAACCTCAGGGTAAGTTATACCAAGCACATTATACACGTCCTCCACTCTGATGGGACTGTTGGGAAGAACTGCAGGACCCCATCTATAGCCCGGAGAAGTTGCGACGTCCAAGGACATTACCGCATCCACTCCATGGAAATAATCTGCCAAAGCTTCTCCTATCAACCTGTCCCAAGTGCTGTAAAGTGTGTCTCTCTTGTAAAGGAACGTGCGCGTTGTGCCTATTACTGTGTTGAATTCCTTTTCGTAAGGCTTATACCACTTTTGCACAAGCTCCTTAGCTCCTTTGTCCTCGGGTATTACCTCCGACAGAACAGGTATTAGCTTAAACCTGTATCCTACAAGCTTACCTTTACTGACTTCCAAGTCCATTCTTCCCACAAACTTTCCATGGCTACCCGGAGATACTATAAGCGTGTCCCCAACTTTCACAGGCGCAGGTGTTACATCGTGGGTATGTCCAGAAATAACTATGTCTATTCCTTTTACTATTTTCATCAGCGCTATGTCTAAGGGTAGTCCATCGTGGGACAGTAGAATGACCAAATCTACTTTGTGCTTTTCCCTCAGCTCATTTACGTAATTTTGAAGCTCCTCTGGTCTTACTCCAAACCTCCAACCTTCTGTGTAAACCCTTGGATTAGCTATGGGAGTGAATGGGAACGAGCTACCTATTATTCCAACCTTAACACCATTTACCTCCCTTACATCGTATGGGGGGAATATAAGGTCTCCAAAAAGGTCATCAGTTATGTTGTAGGAAATAAACTTTGCCTTCAGGTGTTTATTGACAATTTCCAAAAACTTTTCCTTTCCTACTGTAAAGTCCCAGTGCCCCACTATGTAGTCATAACCTATGTAGTTTAGCCAATCTACTACTGCCATTCCATCTGTTTTTAGGGATATACCGGATGTAACCCAAGTGTCTCCACCGTCAAGAATGAGACACTTGTCCCTTCCCCTTTGTTGCACAATGGTCTTTATCACAGTAGCCATTTGTGGAGCACCACCCGTCTTTCCGTATTCTCTTGCAAGCCTTATAAAGCTACTGCAAGTCATAGTGTAAGCTTCCACACTGCCGGGTTTTATGTTGTAATACTTCATAAATTCCGTTCCAGTTAGAAAACCAGGCGTTCCCCTTAGCTCGTTGGGAGCTAACAAATTCATGGGCTCTGGGAAATATACTGGCTTTAAGTGTCCATGAATATCCGAAGTAAAGATCAAAGTAAGGTTTCCGTAACTTTTAAAGTCTAATAGTTCTTCAAAAGAGGGCTTTCTCCTTTTTGCAAAAGACGTTCCACCAAGAGCGATTAAACCCAAAAAAGCAGAACTTTTCAGCAATTCCCTTCTTGAGATTGCCATGTTCGCCTCCTCTTTTTAGTTTAAAAAGCGGGGAGTAGCCCCGCAAAGGTGCTTTACTTGTTTACAGGAGAGTCAGGATGTAGTAAGAAAGTCGCTATATTTATTATATCCTCTGGGGTAAGAGCGCCGTGATACCCAAACCTGGGCATAGACGAGCAGGGATACAAAGACCAAGCGTTGTAGATGATGTTATACACGGTTTTCAGCTTTTCCAAGCCTTCGGGTGTGTTCATATTCTCTTTGGTAATGCCATACCTTTTGCCATAACCTGTAAGCTGGGGACCCATCGTTCCACCGGGAACTCCCTTTTCTATAAGGTGGCAAGCATAGCAGTTTCCACCCTTATCTGTAGGTTTGTCGGAAAAACCATAAGTTGCAAACCTTCCACCCCTTGAACTATTCACGAGCTTTTTACCCTCATTCCAATCTCCCCAGTATATACCCCACTGTGGATACTTTATATTTTTTGCTTCAAGCTCCATCACCCTTTGAATTTCCTTTGCAGGCATTGCCTCTCTGGATGGATACTTAGAGCATATTTTTTGGGATTCGTCTTGATTGAGCTTCCACGCAAACCTTGGATCCTGATCTAGCCCACTTTTTAGCACTGCCATTACTTCTTCTTCTTTCACAGATTCTTTTTGTTTTTGCTTAGATACAGCGATAAGTGGCAAACCAGCTATTAACAAGCTTGCAATCAAAACTCTTTTCCTCATCTTTTACCTCCCTATACCTGGTACTTTTATTTCGGTGCCGTTGCCGGTAGCATACAGGAATGTGGATAGAGCAACTGCTAAGTCCGAATGGGGTTCAAAGGTGGGCCATCTCATCTGTCTTATACACTCCGCATATCTGTAATGCATGGTCATAGGCTGAGACCATCTTACCAAGTATTTGGGGAATATAGAGACAGCCTTTCCAGCTTCCCCTGGTCTGTCCGCACTCCAAAGACGGGTTGCTCTTATTCTCGCTTCTTTTTGCCCCGCATGACAGGTAGCGCAGTTAAAGTCCCAAGGTCCAAGCCTTGTATAGTAGATCCTCTTTCCTATCTCGTACATTCTCTTAACTTGAGGATCCTTGAGATTTACGTTTATCTTATATCCGTTGGAAGCCATGGAGATATACATAACTATTGCATCATACTCTCCCATACACTGCCTTTTACCCCAGCACTCTTTTGCAAACTTTTTAACCTGGTCTGGTGTCATACCTGCATACTGCTGTAGACACCAACCAATCCTTGTCTCAAGGTCCATTACCTTTTTGGCATCTGGAAAGTATCGTGGAAGTTGGGCAAGGGCTCCCTCTATCTTTCCTGGTCCCAAACCAAAATCACACTTGTCAAGATTATACTTCTTGAACGCTTCCTTACCCATTTCAGCCCATATCTCCCCTGGGTTTATCCCTTCGGCCAGCATTCTGTTGAACTCCTGAACAAGCCTTATTTCCTCTTCAGGGGAAAGCTCTTGGTCTTGGGCTTTTGCGTGCTTATAACCTACAAAGCCAGCCCCCAAAAGGCTGGTGAGGACAGCACTCAGAAGAATAGCTTTCTTACCCATGGTTTAAACCTCCTTTACACCACTTTTATATCTGCGGTTTTTTCCCATTTGCCTCCTTTGTTGTCTTCATAGGCTATCTTTATTACCCCAGATTCCTCCACCTTAAGAGGCAGTGCTATAAAGGGATTGGCACTCACTCCCGCTCCCATGTTCATCTCGCTAACTACTCTGTCGTTGTAAAGAAGGACGAGCTTGGTTAAGTTGTGGGGAGGCACTTCTTGCCCAGTTTGCGGGTCCTTCCTCGGTGGCGTCATAGGATGGGTAATAACCATTTGGACTCTGATGATTTCACCCTTTTTTGCTTCCTTTGGCACACGAACTATAGCGGTCCCTATAGCCATACCACACCTCCTTTATGTTTGATTTAAAAAACTTTATTAACCACAACCTCCGGCGGTAACCTTAACCTCTTTTGTTGCCATTACAAAGGTTCCGTCCTTTAGCTGAAGAATAGCTCTAACGTTGGAAGTTCCTCCCATCTTTATCCTTGTAGAAAGATAAACCTTTCCATTTTCTGGAGTAAACTTTACATCTGCGATCCACGGTACGGGATTTTTGTCCACAAAGATCCAAAGCCTTTCTACCTTATCTACAGGAATGGTGGATTCTACCGTTATTGGCACGTTCGCTCCAGATTCTGCGATGGTTGGGGCGGTTAGCTTGATATCTGCACTTTCTTTGATGGCACTTAGATCAACCCCTATCCTTTTCTTAATCTCTTCCTCTAACTTGGAAGAGGCAAAGGCTGGCTTGATTGCTGGCGCTAGGGTTAGCCCAGCTACCGCCACTGCACTTAGCAGTAAAAACTTCCTTCTGTTCATGGCTTAACCTCCTAACAGGTTTTTATGTTATAAAGCTTGCAAGCTTTGTTTATGGTTTTCAGATAGTCCTCTTTTGGTCTGCTACCAAAGATCAAACCAACTACCTTATCTGTTTTTGGGTCATATATCACAACGGTGGGAGTTCCTGGCACACCAAACTTTCTGGCTAACTTGCTTCCTTCATCTGACCTTATGTCTAACTCTACAAACACGAAGTTGGAGAGCTTTTTAAACACTTCCTCATCTGAAAAAACAAAGTCCTCTACCTGCGCACAGTAAGAACAAAACTGGCTTTTAAAGTAGAATACAACCAACTTGTTTTCAGATATAGCCCTATTTATTTTATCATCGGCAAAAGCATTTCCATATAAGAGCAATCCCACAACCAGCAGCTTGATGATAATGCTTATCATAAAAAATAATATAAAAGCATGCTAAAAGAGCTTCATTAATTTTTTCTTATACTGGTTTTAAAAAAACTTATATAACCTTTTTAGAATATTCTCATAGAGGAAATCTTTTGTGCTTAAGGTAGTAAAGTAAGGTGAGGATGACCAAAGTTAAGGTAATCAAACCTGCTATTGGGAAAGCTAATGGTCTATTTATTCTGAGGAACGTATCAAGGAGCAAAAGAAACAGAAGGTAAAAGCCATAAGCAACTAAGAGGAAAGAGAGGAATTGAAAAAGATAATGTTTTATCCGTTTTAGCATTTATGCCTCCAGCATCTTCTCTATGGTCAAAGCTACCGATTGGGCTAAGGCTTTTAGGTTGTATCCTCCTTCAAGGGCGAAGAGAATTGGAATGTTTAAATCCTTTGCGGTTTTTAAGATGTTTTCCACGATCTTTCCTATACCTTCTGTGCTTACGTTCAAAAAGGTTAGGGGATCATCTTTGTGTATGTCATACCCTGCGGAAACTAAGAGGAACTCCGGTGAGTATTCTCTTATGAGCTTCGGGACAAGTTTTGAGTATATCTCTTCAAACTCCTTGTCTCCTGCTCCTGCACTAAGAGGAACGTTGTAAGTATATCCATAGCCTTTGCCTACTCCCCTTTCTTCTGCTGAACCTGTGCCTGGATAGAAGGGATACTCGTGAGAGGAAAAGTAAAAAACTCTATCCTCTTCGTAAAAACTTCTTTGCGTGCCGTTTCCATGGTGGGCATCAAAGTCTATGATAAATACCCTGCTTAGACCCTTTTTCAAAAGGTAGTGAGCCCCGATTGCTATGTTGTTAAATAGGCAAAATCCCATAGCCTTTGACCTCTCCGCATGGTGCCCTGGTGGTCTTATAGCACAAAAAACCGCTTCCACCTCTTTTGAGAGCAGGCTGTCTATGCCTTCCAATACCGCACCTACAGCGTGGAGCGCTACTTCGTAAGATGGGCCGTATGCGTATGTGTCTGGGTCTAAGTATCCACCTCCAGCCAAACAAAAGTCGTGAATCTCTTGGATGTAGCCTATATCGTGGTTTAGGCTAACCTCTTCTACAGAAGCCCTTCTTGGCTTTATCTTTATTACGTGTTTGAATAGGCCTCTTGCTTCTAACTCCTGCACTATGCATATGAGTCTGTCTTTGTTTTCCGGGTGCCCCCTTTGGTTGTGTTCCAAGTATATGTCATCGTATATCAGTCCAGTTTTCATGAGTTTATGCTTCCTCCTAACTTTTCTGCTAACTCCTCCAACTTGGTAAGCTTTTCCCAAGGTAATTCTTCTTTGCCAAAGTGCCCATAACATGCGGTCTTTTTGTATATGGGTTTTCTCAGATCCAAAAACTCTATCATTCTCCTTGGGTTAAGCGGAAAGATTTCAAGAAGGGCCTTTTTTATTCTTTCCTTTTCTATTCTTTCTGTTCCATAAGTTTCTATGTCAAAGGCTATAGGCTCGCTAACACCAAAGGCATAAGCAAGCTGAACCAAACACCTGTCTGCGTAGCCACCGGCTACCACGTGCTTTGCCATCATCCTTGCCAAATAAGAAGCGCTTCTGTCAGTCTTTGTAGGATCCTTTCCGGAAAAGGCACTTCCTCCAGAATAGGCGGTATCTCCGTATGCGTCGGATACTATTTTCCTACCTGTTTGCCCCACGTCTGCAACAGGACCTCCCAAAACAAACCTTCCAGAAGGATTTACCATTATCCTCGTTTCTTTGCTGATGTATCTACTTGGCACAACCTTTTTTACCGCTTCCTCTATAAGGAAATCTCTTAGCTTTTCAAGGGACACGTCTGGGTCATGCTGAACAAAGAGAATGATATCCTTTACAAAGATAGGAGAGTTGCCTTCGTATGCTACCGTTACCAAAGCCTTTCCGTCCGGTCTTATAAACGGTGCTTTTCCTAACTTTCTTAACTCCGCTATCTTTTTAGCTAAGCTATGGGCAACGGTTATGGGAAGGGGCATGTAGTTTTCTGTTTCGTTGCAGGCATAACCAACCACCGTAGCGGTATCCCCCGCTCCTTCCTGAGATAGTCCCAAGACTATGTCTGGGCTTTGCTCTTCTATGGAAATTATCACCGCCGAAGCATCCGCATCAAAACCAAGTTCAGGTTTGTTATATCCTACTTCTTTTATTATGGACCTTACCACCCCTGGAATATCCACATAACCTTCCGTTGATACATGGCCCGCCACAAAGGTCATGCCTGAAATTACCATAACTTCTAAGGAAACTCTACTGTAAGGGTCTTTCTTTATAAACTCATCCAAAAGGGCATCTGCAATCAAGTCTGCCAGCTTGTCCGGGTGTCCCTCTGTGGGAGACTCCGCCATTCTAATTTGCATGAAATTATTCTATCACATTTAAAATAATTTTATTGTGTTCAACAGAAACATAAGCCCCTTCATAGTAATGGATCTTCTTAGAGAAGCCCAAAACATTCCCGATGTGACCCATTTGGAGATAGGAGAACCGGACCTAAAGCCTCCGCCGGAGGTAATAGAAAGGCTAAACTTTGCAATAAAGAACAATCTTTTTAACTATACACCCGCCTTGGGCCTTTGGGAACTCAGAGAAAGAATAGCCAAGCATTACTTGGATTATTACGGTTTAGAAGTTTCACCCAACAGGATAGTTATTACCACTGGCACCTCTGGAGCTTTTTTGGTTGCTTATTCTATAATTCTTGAACCTTCCGATAAGATAGCCCTTGCGGACCCGTCTTATCCTTGCTACAAAAACTTTGCTAACCTACTAAACATAGAGCCTGTTTTTATAAACGTGGATGCAAGCACCAACTATCAGATAACGCCAGAACATTTGGAAGGTTTGGAAGTAAAAGCGGTGCATATTTCTTCCCCCTCTAATCCCACTGGCACTTTGTACGATGAGGAGAATTTAAAAAATCTTTGCGAATACTGCAAGGAGAGAGGGATATATCTGATTTCGGACGAGATTTACCATGGACTGGTTTATGAGAAAAAAGAAAGAACTGCCCTTGAATTTTGGGACAAAGCTATTGTGATAAATGGATTTTCTAAGTTTTTCTGCATGCCTGGGTTTAGGCTTGGTTGGATGGTGCTTCCGGAGGAGCTTATAAGGCCCGCAGAGGTTGTTATTCAGAATGTATTTATATGTGCTCCAACGCTTAGTCAATACGCTGCCTTGGGAGCCTTTGATTACAACTACTTATCCCAAGTAAAACAAACTTTTAAAAGAAGAAGGGACTTGCTTTACCAAGGTGTAAAGGATTTCTTAAAGATAGATGCAAAGCCGGAAGGCGCTTTTTACCTTTGGGCGGATGTTTCTGAATACACCCAAGACTCATACCAGTTTGCATTTGAGCTACTCAAAAAAGCAAAGGTAGCCCTTACCCCCGGTGTAGATTTTGGAAAAAACAACACGCACAAATTTGTCAGGCTTGCATACACAAGAAAGGAAGATGAGCTAAAGCTTGCATTAGAAAGACTGAAGGAGTATCTTTCATGAGCTTTTTGATGGATACCTACAAAAGGCTTCCAGTTTCCTTTGTTTACGGAAAGGGGGTATATCTGTATGACGATAAGGGTAAAGCATACTTGGACCTTGTGGGGGGTGTGGCGGTAAATGTGCTTGGACATTCGGACGAAGACTTGATAAATGCCCTTTGCGAGCAAACAAGAAAACTGTGGCATGTTTCCAACCTATACCAAAATCCATGGCAAGAGGAAGTGGCAAAACTTTTGGTGGAGAGGTTTTGGACAAGTGCAAAGGTGTTTTTCTGCAACAGCGGGGCGGAAGCAAACGAAGGAGCCATAAAGCTGGTTAGAAGGTTTTTTTGGGAAAAAGGAGAAAAAAGATACAGGATAATAACATTTAAAAATGGTTTCCACGGAAGGACCTTTGGAGCTATGTCCGCTACTGCACAAGAAAAGATCCATACAGGTTTTGAGCCATTGCTGGAAGGTTTTGATTACGCAGAGTTTAACAACATAGAATCGGTAAAAAGACTTTTGAAAAAGGAAACGGCTGGCATAATGTTAGAAGTTATACAGGGAGAAGGTGGTATAAACGAAGCTGATGTGGAATTTCTTCAAGAAGTTCAAGAAATCTGCAAAAGGGAAGGTATTCTTCTTATAGTGGATGAAGTTCAAACTGGTGTGGGAAGGACTGGAAGGTTTTACGCTTACGAGCATTATGGAATAGAACCGGACATTATCACCTTGGCAAAGGGGCTTGGGGGTGGTTTTCCCATAGGTTGTGTGTTGGCAAAAGAGGAGATAGCCCAAGCTTTCAAGCCCGGGAGTCACGGCTCTACCTTTGGGGGAAATCCTTTAGCCTGTGCCTGCGCAAAGGTAGTTATAGAAAAGGTTTCCAAGCTTTTGGATCACGTGGAACAGGTAGGACAGTATTTTAAAGAAAGGCTTAGCACCTTTGGGAAAGTAAAGGGAAAGGGTCTTATGCTTGGACTGGAAAGGAATGAAAACTGCCAAGAGGTGGTCCTAAAGGCTTTAGAAAGGGGACTGCTTATAAACTGCACTTCCGAGCGGGTTATAAGGTTTGTTCCACCTTTAATAATCCAAAAACAGCATGTAGATTTTGCGATAGATATCCTTAAGGATATACTCTGATGTTTAGGATAGGTTTTGGGTTTGATTCGCACGACTTTGAGGAAGGAAAGCCTTTAGTTTTGGGAGGAGTGCTAATAGACTTTCCAAAGGGACTTAAAGGACACTCTGACGGAGATGTTCTGCTTCATGCTTTAACGGACGCTCTTCTTTCAGCGGTAGGAGAAGAAGATATAGGTCAGCTCTTTTCGGACAAAGACCCGAGGTGGAAATTAGCCCAATCTAGCCTCTTTTTAAAGTCTGCCCTTGAGAAGGTTTCAAAAAAAGGATACATGATCGTCAATGTGGATTGCACTTTAATTGCAGACGAGCCAAAGATTGCACCTATCAAAAACAAGATAATACAGAATCTTTCCTTGCTTTTGGGAATAGAGCAGGAGCGCATATCTGTAAAAGGCAAAACAAGAGAAGGTTTTTGCCAATCGGAAGGTATAGCTTGTTTTTGTGTAGTATTACTTCAGGAAAAGAAGGCATAACCGCCGTATCCTACCACCATATCCCTATCCCCATAGGCTTCTGCAGATGTAGCATAAGCTATAAGCTCTGGTTTTAAGTTTTTCCTTTTACTCCACATCAAAGAAGCTAAAATCCCAACCTTTCCACAGGCTTCGCAGTTTTTCATAATCTTTTGGTCCAACTTGATAATACCCTCATGGCAATAAGCGTCTATGCGCCTTGCTATTTCGTCTGGATAGTAGTGACTTAGGTCCGAACTCACAATAAACCGAGTTTCATCCTCACAGAAAAACTCTATGACTTCCAACAAGAATTCTGGCCTAACCCTTCCGTAAAGGACTGGTATTATGGAAAATTCTTCCACAGCTACCTGTAAAAAGGGTAGCTGAACCTCTAAGGAATGTTCCATTAAGTGTGGTAGGTTGTCCAAGGCTTGCGGAAGGTTGAATCTTTTAAGAAATGCCTCTATTCTATCCTTGTCAACCTTAACCAGCCCTAAGGGGGTTTCAAAAAATTCGTAGTCTCCAAAGGAAATACCTACAAAATCTACAAAGTGGGATGGACCTATAAGCAGAAAACTCAGACCTTTAAAACCTTTAAAAAGCCCATAGATCTTACCTGCTACCTTTCCACTGTAGGCATAACCAGCATGAGGAGCTATTACTCCCAGTGGCACTTTTGATGTAGGATTTCCAAGCAGTCTATTTACCACTTCTCTCAGCTTTTCTGGATCCTTTGGATAAAAACTCCCTGCAACTGCCGGCTTTCTTATCCTCACAAAGATAAATTTAAAACTTATGAAAGCTTTAGCTTGGATGTCTGAGAAGAAAAACGGTAAAGTTTTGTGCAAAGCTTGTAAACAAAGATGCATGCTGGATGACGGAGAGTATGGAAAATGTGGGGTGCGCGTAAATGAAGGGGGGAAGTTATACCTAACTGTTTATAGCTTAGTATCTGCCATTCACATAGACCCTGTGGAAAAAAAGCCCCTTTATCACTTTTTACCCGGCACAAAAACCTTGTCTATTGGCACCGTAGGTTGTAATTTCTCCTGTAAGTTTTGCCAAAACTGGGAGATTTCCCAGTATCCGAAGTTGAATAATTATAGAGTTTTTGGTGATAGCTATACACCGGAGGACCTAATACAGATCGCAGAGAGGTTTCAAATACCCTCCATATCATACACCTACAACGAACCGGTCATTTTCTTTGAGTTTGCCTATGATACAATGAAGCTGGCTTACGAAAAAGGCATAAAGAATATCTTTGTCACCAGTGGATATGAAACTGAAGAGGTTTTAGAGGCCTCTGTGCCTTTTCTTTCCGCCATGAACATAGATCTCAAAGCCTTCTCGGATGAGTTCTATAGAAACATATGCAATGCAAGGCTAAAGCCCGTGCTTAAAACCATAGAAAAAGCATACAAGCTCGGTATATGGATAGAAATAACGACCCTTCTTATACCAGGTTATAACGATTCGGAGAGTGAGATAAGAAGCATAGCAAGATTTATTAGAGATATCTCTCCAGACATTCCCTGGCACATTTCAAGGTTTTTCCCCGCATACCTTATGACAGGCGTTCCACCCACACCTGTATCAACCCTTAAAAAAGCATACGAAATAGGCAAAGAGGAAGGTCTTAACTACGTATATGTGGGAAACTACCCAGATCCTTCCTTAACCTCCACCTACTGCCCTTCCTGTAGATCCATTGTTATAGAAAGGAGTGGTTATTTGGGAGAAAAGGTAAAAACCTATCTGAAAGAGGGTAAATGTGAAAATTGTGGTTTTCAGATAGCTGGAGTTTTCTAGATTGTTCAGCCTTCCTCTTGCATTTCCTCTTCCGCTGCATTACATTATCAGAGTAAGGTGTGAGCAGGAAACAATGAGGCTATCTTTGCACTACAGAGGAAAATTAATAGACCTTAATTTTGATAAAGAAGAAGTCACAGTTAGGGATATACTTAAGAAGCTAAATCTATCAAGGGATTATGCCTTTGTGATAGTGAATGGAGAAATAGCAGACGAGAATCAAGTAGTTTCAGCGCAGGATGAGATAAGAGTAGTTAATGCAATTTCGGGAGGTTAAAAGCCTCCAGCAATGGCTGGCACCACAGAGATTATGTCTCCATCCTTCAGCTCAGAATCTATACCTTTTAAAAACCTTATGTCTTCATCGTTGAGATATAGATTTACAAATTTTCTAAGCTCACCGTTTTCATCAAGCAAACGCTCTTTAAAGCCAGGATACAGTTCTTCTAACTTTTCTATAGCTTCTCTAATTGTACGTGCCTCTACTTGAACTTCACCTTGTCCGTTTGTCAACCTTCTAAGAGGTGTAGGAATCCTAACCACCACAGCCATAGCATCCTCCTAAATGGGCTATATTCAGTTATTATAACACTTATGAATCTACCTAATCTACTTTCCTTAACCAGACTTTTGCTAAGCCCGTTGATGCTGTTTCTTGATTTTTACAAAGCTCTTGTTTTATTTGTTGTTTTATCAACAACAGACGCTATAGATGGCTACATTGCAAGAAAGTTCAAGCAAGAAACCAATTTAGGTATGATTCTTGATCCTCTTGCAGACAAAATACTTATACTTACAGCCTTATATGTATTTACTTACAAATTTTACATTATTCCTCCAAATCTTTTATTTGTGTTGTTCTTAAGGGATGTGCTCATATTACTTGGTAGCATTCACATATCTTTAATCAAAAAGACTATACCAAAGTCTAGACCCTTAGGTAAGCTAACCACCGCTTACATATGCGTCGTAATCCCTTTTGTAGTGTTGTTTAACATAAAAATCACACTTTACGTAGCATACTTTTTATTAGTTTTGTCATTTTTTGATTATCTAATGGTTTATCTGAGACTCATGAATTCAAAAGCCGAATTTACCCCTAATCCTTAACTTAACCTCCTTAGATCTATCAGAATTGATACGCCCACCTATTGAAACACCGCTTGAGATTTTTGCACCACCACCCACATAGCTTTCTTTTGGGTTTTTTAAACTGCTATACTGATATTCCACAGACAATCTGTCCGTTACATCCTTCGAGATTTTTGTTGAAACACCTATTTCCCCAGAGCTATCGAGTTTGGGAGAAACAGAAATGCTTATCTCCGTGCCTAAGGTTTTTTCTAAACCTTTTGTAAGACCAGCCATTTGGGGCATTTGGGAAGTTAGCACGTCTCCAAAAGAAATCAAACCTTCCGCACTTCCACCGCCCGAGATCAGGCTGGTTAGTATTTGTCTTGGTTCCTTTGGTGGTTCAGACCGCAGAGTAACCTTAGGATAATCTGGATCACCTTTTAGGTCTATCAACACCACAAACTCAGGTAATGAAGATGCTATTACAAGGTCCATCTCTTTTCTTTTTTTGTCAAACTCATAACTACCCGACTTTACATGGAATTTTCTGTTGAAATACCTCAACTCCCCACCGGAGAAAGAGAATTTAATTTTGTAGTCGGGATCACCCAGCGTTCCTTTCACATACCCATCCAAGAAACAGTAGATGTATCCTTCAGGCAAATACACTCTGAGTGGCTCATAAGAAGAAATTTTTAGGTCAAGGCTTATCCTCTCACTAAATCCATCCTTCTTGTGCTGTTTCTCCTTTGGAAAACTTTGCACATCTACCATGCCACCCAAGCTAAGTTCTGAAGTTAGCTTAAGATTGCTGTAATCTGTTTCTAAACTACCTTTACCGTTTAGAAACACATTCCCCCTAAGGCTTGCGTCCTTATACATTACAGGAATTTTTTCTAAACGAAACTCTGCGGTCAACCTCTTCTCCGTTCCCTCTGCCTCCATTCTAAAGTAGGATCCATTTCCCACAAAGTTTGCAGACCCCTTGAATACCTTTCCATCCCCAAAAAAGTAAGCGTTTCCTACCAATGGCAAGCCCAAGTATCTGGATCTAAGCTTAATCGGTTCCTTTGACAAAAGGACCAGGTTCCACTTCTTTCCGTCTGTATTTAGGTAGTAATAAATATTTCCTACCAGAGTGCTTTTAATTTTGCTCCGAATTAGCTTAGACACCTTTCCCAAATCAATGCTGCCTTCGGAGACCAAGTTAAAACCAGAAGTAGGACTATAAAGAAGTTTGGCTTGTCCGTAAGCATAGCCCCTTATGTTAATCTCGGACTCAAGATTCCTTGCCTTAAGGTTAAAATAACCTTCTGAAGGAGGTATCTTTATTATCTCTTCAGAGTTAAACCTAATACTTGCACCTTCAAAGTTTATCTTTCCGTCCTCTAAGTTTATTCTTCCAAAGTCCATAGTTAGAATTCCCTTACGAGTTCTAAATTCCTTGAAAGTTACCTTTATTTTATCTTTCCTAATCTGTAGGTTGGTATCTACCGGAATTAGAAAGTCCTTGATCTTAGCCTCTCCTTTAGCGCTTCCCACAATAAAGTCACCAGACTTTTGTATTTTGTATGCCAGATTTAATAGGGTTTCTCCTACTTTATCTTGCCATTGTCCTTGAGTGCTAAAGCTAAAATCTTTAAAAGAGATTTTCCCTGAACCTTTTAGCTTTTCTTCTATCTTGTAGCTAAAACTTACTTCTTCGTTCTTTATTATTCCCGTAAGCAAACCACTTTTAAATTCAAAATCTCCATATTTTATGTTCCTTAGGTTACTAACAAATTCCCCACCAAGTTTGCCTTCCGACTTGCTAAGATAGAACTCCGATACACCTTGCACTTCCAAATCTTCCCTTCTTAGTTTTCCCTCCACTTTGCCATTTAAATTAATTTTTTCTCCATATGCTTGAACAAACACACGACCGATTAAATCAGAAATCTCTAACTCTCTTTCTTTTAAGCTAAATCTACTTAGATTTATATTACCATCAAAAGACTTCTCTAAAATGCTTCCTGTTCCATGTAATTGGAAGTTATGACCCTTTGCTACAATCTGATATTTAGGATTAATAAGGTTTAAGTCAAACGTTAAATTTCCTATATTTATGCCACTTACAGATACGTCTATAGCGGAACCTCTCCCTACACTTTGCAGAATACCCCTTAGGTAGTATAGACTTCCTTCATAAAAAACCTTTGCACTCAACCTGTCGTCCGCATACGGAAAACCCTTTACACGCAGTTTCCCCGCAAAATCCCTTTCATAAAACCTTCCCCTTATATCAAACATTTTGGAAAGGAACTCAATGTCTCCTTGATTTTTTTGACCATAGGTAGCTTTTGACCTTATTATTGCAGTTCCAAGGTGTATTTTATCTAATACTAAATTTTTTATATTCCCATCCAATTTAACACTTTTGTTTTGAATATCCACAAAAATGTTTCCAGAAAACACCCCTGCAATGTTTCTTTTTACAGAAAGTAAGCTTTTATCAACGGATAACCTGTCTAACACAGACTCCAAAGTATTTTTGCTTATGTCGTATTTTAGAATTCCTTCCAAACCAGCACCATCAAACTTGAGTGAAATGTAGTTCTTTTTGCGCCAGATGTAGGTATAACTACCCTTACCTTTTAGGTCTCTATAAGACTTTTCTCTTATTTTCAGATTGTCAGTTTGAACTTCTAAGTTTGCTTTTATGCTCGTGTAATCTATATAACCGCTTGCCTTAACCTTTATGGGATCAATACTAAAAATGTTTCCAGAAAGCTTGTTTATAAAACCTGTGGCGGTAAAGTTTCCTTTTTTACCTTTCCACTTTCCTTCTAAGTTAAAAAAGTACCTTTCGCTTGCAACTTGTGCTGACACCAAGTTAAAAACCGGTCCATCCAAATAGGCTTCCTTGACAAATATTTCAATTTTTTCTGATTTACTATTTCTTATGTGATAAACAATTGTGGGCCTTTCAGAAAAAAGCCTTCTGTTATTCAAATAAGTATTGCTGATGAATACAGTTATACTTTCAAAGTTTTTTGGTGAATTTACAGAAACGTAAGCTCTCTCTAAGCTAATGTTAAGCTTATTTAGAATTCTTGTGAGATGTGTAAAATCATAATCAAAAGGTTTTTCAGCAGTTCTTAGGGATACTGTTATAACGGATAATTCCTTAGCTTCTAATTTACTTCCGTACATACTAAATCCGTTTATCCTAAGAAAGTAAATACTGTCTCTGAATTTGGGAATGAAAAGTAGAAATTCTCTTAATTTGAGACTTCTTTGCCTTAGGTTTATTTCAATTCCTTCAAGTTTGAATTCAATTTTGTAAAGTATTATGTAGGGCTTTATGAATACAAAGTAGATAAACAGAATAAGCAAAAGTAAATATCCAACATACTTCATTCAAGACCATACATTTTTAGGTTTTCTTTTATGAGTTTTATCAGCTCAACAGGGGTATTTATAGGATAATCAAGATCCTCTAATATTTCTTCCGCCAGCCTTCCCTTTATGTAAATTTTTTTAAGCCTTTCTTTTATGTCCTGAGGGGATGCTATGGGAAAGTCATTCCATTTAAGCTTTTTTAGAATTACGTATGCCCAAGTTATATCCAAAGCCTTCACAGTGCTCTTAGAAAACTCTAAGGATATTCTAACGTCATCCAAACCATACTTTACCAATCTGTAAGCTATTTTTGCTATGCTCCCTGCGGTATGAACACTTATATCCTTTCCCTCTTTTTCCGTCTTAACTATCTCCACTGACGGATCAGCTCTTAGTATGTTCTTTACTGTTTGAGGAGTTATCTTCAAGCGCTGAGCTATCTCCTGTTCTGTTTTCATATACTCTTCTTTAAGAACAACGGAATAGCAAGCCAGAAGAAGTGAAGGTAACCAGTTTATCCTTCTGTGCTCAACAAAATTTTGCAAACCACCCAGGAGGTCTATACTTTTTAGGAAAACTCTTAGGACGAGTGTTTCAACATCCTCGTCCAACAGTTTGAAATTTATATTCATACTTACTCCTATAATAATCCTTTAAGAATCGGGGTGACGGGACTTGAACCCGTGACCTCTGGCCCCCCATGCCAGCGCGCTTCCACCTGCGCCACACCCCGTTATTTTCTTATTTTAGTACTTACATTCGGAGTATTCAAGTATAATAGCAGTTTCCTGCTAAGTTTGAACTTAACACCAAATTCTTTTTTACCCTTCCTTTTTACTTTTACCCTCTTCCATGTGCCAAAGCCGTATATTTTAACATTTTCACCCTTGCTCAAGCTTAGGCATATTTCTTTAAGCATAAGGTTTAAGGCTTTCTCAATTAGAGATTTTGAGAAATTAGGCATACGATTATAACATTTCTGTATTATATCCCTTTTGGTCATCTTTACAGCTTCATTTTTTTCCTTAGCAGTTCTCCCAAAGTAAAACCGCTTTCAGAGCTTTCGGTGATAATTTCTTCTGTTTTCTTTTCTTCCTTTGCACTTAAAGTTATCTTTGAATTGGGTATTATGTCAATTATACGCACTTCAACCTCATCCCCAACCTTTATGTTTTCTATATTTTCCATTTCAGATACAGGAAGCAGTCCTTCCAATCCTTCGGGAAATTCTAAAAAGGCTCCAAAGGAATGCACAGATTTTACCTTCAATTTAACCTTATCTCCAACCTTATACTTTTTAACAAAAACATCCCAAGGATTTTCTTGTAACTGCTTTATTCCGAGTTTTACGTATTTACCCTCCAATCCCAAAACCGCAAATTCTCTCTCTTCTCCTATCTTGAGCGCCTCCTCTATCCTACTTGGTCTTGTCCAAGAAAGATCACTCCTGTGAATTATACCCTTGACTTCTCCCAAGTCTATTATTGCAGACATACCCTCAAACCTCTCAACTTTGCCTTTTACCCTGCTACCCACAGGATGTTTCTTCAAGTATTCTTCCCAAGGCTTAGGAAGGGTCCTTTTTATACTTAGAATAAGTTTTCTCTGATTTGGTTCAAACTCCAAAACTTTAACATTTACCCTGTCCCATTTACTTGGCATTGTGTTGTCATAAGATACCTCGTCCTTTGGAACGAATCCCTCTACTCCTTCAAAGATCTCCACTATTACTCCTTTATCCGTAATATCCACTACTTTCCCACTGAGAATTTGCCCTTTGCTTATGGATTCCTTAGCCTTTTCCCACGGATTACCCTTCAATTCCCTAAGACTTACAAAGATAAACTCCCCATCCTTTGGGATTCTCTTTACCTTTACCCTTAACCTTTCTCCCACTTCGGTGTAGTTGTAGGGGTTTTTGTCTCTACCCCAAGACAGTTCTTCCTTAGGTAAAAAGGCCCTCAGTATGTTCTTTACCAACAGGGTTACACCTTTTTCTGGATCTATTTTTATAACTTTTCCATCTACCACATCTCCAACCTTTAATTTAGCAAGTATCCGCTCTTTTCTCCTTTTTCTACGCTGTTCTATGAAGTCTTTTTCACTCAGAACAACCTTCAAACTATCTCCTGATGCTGAAAATTCTTTAATCTTTGCTATTACTCTTGAATTCTTTCTCAGGCCTTGCCTAGCTTCTGACTTGGGCAGAATTGCTTTAAGCCCACTTATATTCACTATGTATTCGTTCCCCAGATCTTCTTCCACCCTACCTTCCACAAGCTTGCCCTTTTCATAAGCAGATCTGAGAAATCCATACAACCTCTCCTTTAAATACCTTTTGAAGGATAGTATAGGTATGCCGTTTGAGAATTTCACGAGAATTCCCTTTATCTCATCACCTTCCTTTACTCCTTCGGGAAGTTCTTCTTTGGGCATTATGGCTTCCACTTTATAACCTATATCTATGTATGCGGTCCTTTCATCTATTTTTACTATCCTCCCCCTTACAACTTCTCCTCTTTTCAGGGTCTTGTTTATACCCAGCGTTGTCTCCAAAAGATTCTCAAACCTTTCTAATTCACCCATAGGAAGATTATTATAAAACATTTCTTACGTTGTATGAGAAATTACCATACAGCTCTTTCTAAAAAAGCTATAACCAATAGTTGAACTCAAACGCAGTTTTCTCTTTTAAGATACTGGTTTATGTTCTCTTTGTTGTATAGTTCGTTTTTCACATATTCTATAGCGCAGGCAAGGGTTTTTGGTGGTGCGTATCCTGGTATTCTCAGAACTATGTTCCCCTTTGAATCGTAAAAGATTATGTGAGGATAAGCCCTTACGTTTAGTGCTCTGGCTAACTCTTCTTCCGTCGTTTCGCCTTCTTTACCATCCAATCTATACCTTACCCTTGCATTGCTTTCTGCCAACAACCTCAAAACATCCATTCCTTTCAGTGCGTTTTTTAGCCTCGGGTCGTTCCTCAGGTCCTTATCTAACTGCTTACAGTATATACAGCTCTCACTTTCCACTATAAGCATGGCATACTGGGATTTAGGAATAAGGTCTTTAACTTCGGAGGAAGTTTGAACTTCTTTGTTTTGGCAAGACAGTATGAAGAGTATTCCAAGCAAAAGCGCACTTAGGGCAGTCCTTAACATAGTATTAAAAATATACCATAGAGATTAGCTCGTTTATGATATCTCCTTTTTTCATGCTCAGGACCTTTGGTCCAAAGTTCAAAAAACCAAACATAAGAAGGATCTTATCGTCTATCAATCTACCTTTTTCGTTGTTCTTGAGGACTTTCATAAGTTTTTTGAGCTCATCTTCCGCTTTTTTTCTATCCAGTTTTCTGTCCTCCATCAGCACTTCTAACATAAGCCCTTCAAGTGGTAAAACCATTTCCAAAAGCTCAGAAGCTTGTCCAAACAGTGGAGGAGCTTTTAGGTTTTCTCTCTGAAGGGTTCTTTTTAAGAGATTAGCCCTAAGGTGCCCTACACCTTTAATGCCTGATAAGGATGCATAATCTACGCTTATACCAAACTTTACGGAGTGAGCTATTGACAGTAGCTCTAAGCTGTTCATTGAGATAAAACCGCCCTTTTTGAGTTCCCACAGTGTTCTTAAAAGATGCAGGGCATCGGTGCCAAGGTAAGAAAACTCCCCCGGTGGGTTCTTTAAGTTTGGATACTTAAAGGTTAATCCCTCTGTGTAAAAAAGAAACTGGTGGGTGTTGTCCTCAAGACAATTTTTGCCACACACCACAAGTTTGCCTCTTATGAAGTAGTCGTCTTCTTTGAAGCTTTCGCCCTTTTGAACAAAGTCATAAAGGGTATCAAAGCGTTTTGTGTATAAGAGAGGTCTTACTATAGCTTCTTTTGGGAGTTTTAGGTCTTGCCGACGGATAAACTCTTCCAGCTTTGTAGGTGGCACACCCGTTTTTACACAAAGAACACCTTTGGGAGTTATGGAATTTCTTTCAATGTAAGACCTTTCCCTCAAAAACCTTTCCACTTGCTGACATAACTTCCAGCTAACTTTACTAAAAGAGTAGAAATTTTTCAAAAATTTCCTATAGTTGGCACCTTCGTATAAATAGCCAAGCAGGATGAAAAAACTCAGTGCATCCGTACTCTTTTCTTCTTCTAAACTCGTCGTAAAACCTCTCAAGAATGTTCTTTGTATAAAGTCCTCCAGCATTTCTTTTTTTCCGCCCTGAATGAGAATGTGGGAATAGCCTTTTTCTTTCAGTCCGAGCCTTCCTACCCTTCCTTCCATTTGGAGTATATCAAGCTCATCTGGTATGCATGTCCATTTTCTGTTTTTAAACATCTTTACCAGTATCAGCACCCTGTCTGCGGGAAGATTAACCCCATAGGCTAAGGTCTGCGTAGCTATCAAAAACCTAAGGTTGCCCTCTCTAAACTCTTTTTCTATGGTTTCTCTTTCTTCTTTTGGCACATCTGCGTTGTGAAAGGCGATCTCAGGTTCCCTTTCCTCGGTTTTCTCAAAGGGCAAGGTTTGGTTCATCACACCCACCTTTTCTTTGTCGGCAAGCTCCAAAAGTTGCCATCCAAGGCGTTTTTGAGGGACAAAAAGAATAACCTTTTCGTCTTTTTTGCTTAACTGCCAAAGGGCATCCCAAAGCTTTCCCAAAGTTTTATCTTCGTCGCTTTTTATTCCTACAAATTCGCTCAAAAGGTGATAGTGTCTTTCCAATGGAACGGGACGCCACTGACTCTTTATAAGCAGTTCGGCTTTTATCCAGTTGGATAGCTCCTCAACCCCAGGCATGGTTGCAGAAAGACCTAAGATGTTTATGCCCTCACTTATAGCATAGGCTAAAAGTTCTTCCACAACCCACCTTTTTTTTATCTGGTGGATCTCATCTACCACTACCGCTTCAATATCTTTTATCCACCTTGCTGAGTTTCTGAAAGCTTGAACCAAACTCTCATACGTGCATACTACTACCTCAGCGGAAACTTCTTTAAAACTTTCCACCACCCTATCTCCTGTCCTAATATCCACCTTTTTGTAATACTTGCGAAGTTCGGTAGCCTTTTCATAAACCAGTGACCTTGTGGGAGCTGTGTAGATCTTCCTTCCTGTGTGTCTTTTAAAAAACAAATAGGCGATCAAACTTTTCCCCGCAGAGGTTGGAGCGGAAACTACCGCACTGCCAAAGCTGTAAGTGTGATAAAAAAGGGTCTGCAGTGGGTTAAGTAAAGGGTAAGGTATTTTTTCATCCACCTGATTGGCTGGCACTAAATCAAGAAATCTGATCTTAGCTTCGCCCTCTTTCCTATAAACTACCTTACCCTCAGGTGGGCTTAGGCTAAACTTGCTTTCTGGTAAAAGATAGAATGTTTGCATTTTTCTAAGAGCTGGAAAAGTTTTCTTATAGCCTTTCCTCTGTGAGACAGGCTGTCCTTTTCTTCCGGAGAAAGCTCTGCCATGGTTTTTTCATAACCGATGGGCTTAAATACAGGATCATACCCAAAACCCCCTGAACCCCTTGGACTTTTTACGATTTCTCCATGGCAAATCCCCTCCGCAAAGATGTAAAGCTCTTCATCTATCATTAAACAAACAACCGCCTTGAAGTATGCCCTCCTGTCTGAAGTGCCTTCCAAAAGCCTTAGGAGTTTCTTTATGTTTGCCTGATCTTTGGATGTTTCTACCTCTTCCTTACCGCCCCACTCTAAGGAGTAAAACCTGCTGGAGTATATGCCGGGATAGCCTTCCAAGGAGGGAACCACTAACCCAGAATCGTCCGCAAGGGTTGGTATGCCATACCTTTTAAAGTAAGCCAGAGCTTTTAGATAAGCGTTTTCCATAAAGGATCTGCCCTCTTCCTCCACAGGCACTTCCTCCTTTGGAGGTATAACATCCACACCCAAGGGCCTTAGCATTCTGCTTATTTCTTCTATCTTCCCTTTGTTCTGAGTTGCAAGGAGAAGCTCCATAAATTAAAATATATTAGCACGGGGTGTAGCTCAGGTGGTAGAGCGCTGGCTTTGGGAGCCAGAGGTCGCAGGTTCAAGTCCTGTCGCCCCGAGGGCCCGTAGCTCAGCTGGACA
Source organism: Thermocrinis jamiesonii (assembly GCF_000702425.1). Classification (NCBI taxonomy): domain Bacteria; kingdom Pseudomonadati; phylum Aquificota; class Aquificia; order Aquificales; family Aquificaceae; genus Thermocrinis; species Thermocrinis jamiesonii. The sequence continues at coordinate 63,724 of NZ_JNIE01000004.1, read as the reverse complement.
GAGCAAGGGATTTCTAATCCCTAGGTCGGGGGTTCGAGTCCCTCCGGGCCCGCTTGTTTTTATACACGGTTGGGGTTTTTCTTCTAAAGTCTTCAAAAACTTCCCTGGGCTCAAGTTAGAACTTCCCTACCACGGAAGGTCTAATTTCAGGAGTTTAAACTTAAGAGCACTTGCCCAAGAGATCGCTCTTACTATCCCAATCAATTCCATCCTTATCGCTTGGTCCTTGGGAGGAACCTTAGCCCTTTTGATAGCTTTTTTTTATCCTTCAAAAGTTCGCCATTTGGTGCTTTTGGGTTCAACCGCTTGTTTTAACTGTCTTTGGGATAGAAAAGAATTAAGGGGCTTTCTTTTTAGGCTCAGAAGGGAAAGGGAGGGATTTTTAAAGGAATTTAGGTCAAGGGCTTATCCAAAACTCTTTGAGGATTTTATAGACATAGACAAATCCGCCAAGCTTCTTGAGGATTACTTCCTTACGGACATAAGAAGCTATGTTCCATACATAAAAACTCCCATTACTCTTTTGCACGGCACAGACGATAAGGTGGTTCCTTTTAGAGCCTGCGTAGAACTTTACAATTTAACAAAGAAGGCTAAATTAATAACGTTCCACGGAGGACACTTTCCAAAAGATGAAGGTATTATCCTTGAGGTTCTCAAGGGCCTCTAAAACTTACGAAGACTGGGCCATTCCCCAAAGACTGAGTGCGGAGATTCTAAAACAGCTGGACGCCATTGAAGGTTCCGTGTTGGATGTGGGATGTGGCACTGGCTTTAGCAGTGTGGGATTAAAAAACGTTGTGGGCATTGATCTGTCTTTGAACATGCTAAGGGTATACAAGAGTAAGGGGTTCTTAGGGATATGTGCCGATGCTAACTTCATGCCTTTCAAGGATAAAAGCTTTGACTGTGTTATTAGCAATTTTGCCCTGCATTGGACGGATATAGGTGTGGTCTTTAAAGAGATCTTCAGGGTTTGCAAAAGAAGATTTCTTTGTGCAATGCCTGTTGAAGGCAGTTTAAAAGAGCTCAAATTCCCTTTCTATCCTGCGGAAAAGGTGCTTGAAAGTGTGCAAAACTTGGGAGGCAAACTAAGAAAGGTTGAAATAAAAAACATAGATATACCATTTAAAAGATGGGATCTCCTTAGGTTTTTTCACTATACTGGTAGCTCTTACAATCCGTCTAATGGAGAAATTTTTAGATCAAAAAAGTCTATTGAAACGATACTTTCTTCCATTGACAAACCAAGTTTTGTAGTGTTATTCTTTTCTTGCGAGGTCTGCAAATGAGGAGGATCCCCATGGTCTTTATTTCTTTGCTCATTCTAATATTACTCGTTGGTATAGAAGGTTGTAAAGCACAGAAGGTCCAAACTTCTCAACTACAAACCGATGTTCAAACTGTCACTTATGGGTCTGGCGCGCTGGCTCAGTTTGAGAAAGAGCTTACAGAGCTTGTAGAAAAAGTTTCTCCCTCCGTAGTAGCCATATACTCCACTCAGGAGGTTTTGGTTAGTCCTGAAGATGAGTTTCCTTTTTTCTTTCCCTTTCAGATACCCCAAGAAAGAAGGTCCTTAGGGTCGGGAGTTATCATGGCTCTGAAGGATGATAGGTTTTACATACTTACCAACAATCACGTGGTTCAAAAAGCAAAGAGCATAAGGGTAAGATTTGACCCCCATACTGAAAGGGAAGGCAAGCTCGTGGGTGGAGACCCAAAAACCGATGTAGCAGTGGTTGAGGTAGATGCCAAGGGTATAGAAAACGCCGCAAACAGGATAGCAAAGCTTGGAGATTCAGATAAGCTAAAAGTCGGTCAGTTGGTAATAGCCATAGGAAATCCCTACGGTTTGGAAAGGACCGTGACTATAGGAGTGATTTCTGCTTTAAAGAGGTCCATTGGTATAACCCAATATGAGAGCTTTATTCAAACAGATGCAGCCATCAATCCCGGCAATTCAGGTGGTCCTCTCATAAACATCCACGGAGAGGTCATAGGTATAAACACCGCTATAGTAGCGGAAGGGCAAGGTTTAGGTTTTGCTATACCAATAAACTTAGCCAAGTGGGTCGCAGATCAGATAATAGCTAAGGGTAAAGTAACAAGAGGTTGGTTAGGCGTGGTTATCCAGGAGATAACTCCAGAGATTGCAGAAGCTATAGGTGTAAAGGAGGGGGTTTTAGTATCTCAGATAGCACCCAATAGCCCTGCAGAGAGGGCTGGACTAAAAGCTGGAGATATTATCGTCGCGGTGGATGGCGAGAAGGTTAGAGAAGTTAGGGACCTTCAGTTTAGAATAATGAAAACTCCACCTGGCACAGAGATTAAGCTAAGCATAATCCGAGACGGTAAAACCCAACAGATTAAGGTAAAGGTTGGAGAAATGCCGGAGGAGGTTAGCTTTGTCCAACCAAGAGAACAGGCAAGCGACATTGGTTTGACACTAAGGGACCTTTCTCCAGAGGAGGTTAAGAGGTTAGGTGTGAAGGGGGTGTTGGTTGTTGATATAGCTCGGGGTAGTTTGGCACAGAGGAGTGGCCTACGGAGGGGTGATATAATTCTTATGGTGAACAATCAACCCGTAGAGAGCGTGTCGGATTTTTTTGCGAAAATAGAAAAAGCTAAATCTGAAGGAAAAGATAGAGTTTTGCTTCTTGTAAGAAGAGGAGGGAATAACTTTTATTTAGTGCTTTATCTGAGGTGACGACATGATACCCGATAGCGAACAAGAACTAATAGCTCAGTATCTTAAGAAGGTATCAAAGATCCCACTGTTAAAGCCTGAGGAAGAAAAGGAGATAGCAAGGAGGGCAAAGGAGGGTGACCAGGAAGCTTACAGAAAACTGGTGGAATCGAACCTTAGGTTTGTCATAAGCATAGCCAAGCAGTATTTGGGATATGGACTGCCTCTTTCTGAGCTTATAGCAGCTGGTAATCATGGCCTTATGGAAGCTGCAAAAAGGTTTGACCCAGACAAAGGAGTGAAGTTTATCTCATACGCAGTCTGGTGGATAAGACAGGCAATCATGCAAGCTCTATCTCAGCAAACTGGTGCAATAAGAATACCTCTCAAACAAGCCCATTTAATAAATCGCATCAGCAGTATATACAGCAAGCTCTACAAGGAATATGAGAGGGAACCTACTTCAGAAGAAGTAGCTTACGAATACACCAAAGAGCTATTGCAGAAGGAAATGGAAAGAGAATTAGGAAGGAAACCCACAGAAGAGGAGATACGAAAGAGAATAAAAAAGGAAGGTTACAAGATATCTCCGGAAGAAGTAGAGAAGTTTTTGCAGATGTCCAAGGTGCCATTGTCCCTTGATGCGCCTGTAAGTGAAGAAGAGGACACCTCTTTTATAGATTTTCTTAGCAAACATGGGACTGCGGATGTGGAAGAGAAGGTGCTGAGCGAAATCCTTGGTAAAGAAATTGAAGACATGCTCGCTAAACTGCCAGAAAAAGAAAGAAGAGTGATAGAATTGAGATTTGGTTTAGGTGGAGAAGAGCCAAAAACGCTTAGGGAAATAGGAGACATCTTAAACATCTCCAGAGAAAGGGTTAGACAGTTGGAGACAAGGGCCCTCAGAAAACTCAGGAACATGGCTATAAAAAAGCACCTCAAAGATTTTCTCAGCTGATGTTTCCGTCCGTTCTCCTTGTTGACAAACCAAAGGGTATAACCTCCTTTAAAGTGGTGGAGAAAGTAAAGAAGAATTTTGGTCTTAGGAAGGTAGGGCATACCGGCACCTTAGACCCTATTGCTACAGGACTGTTAATACTTCTTATAGAAGAGGCTACGAGATTTTCCGAATTTTTTCTGAGACTTACCAAGACTTACGTTGCTACAGCCATGCTTGGTGTGATGACGGACACTTACGATGCGGAGGGAAGGGTATTAAAGGTTAGAAATGTAGATGTTTCTTGCGAAGATGTGGAAAGGGTTATGGCGGAATTTGTAGGTAGGATAATCCAAAGACCTCCACCCTTTTCTGCAAAGAAGATAGGGGGAGTAAGGGCATACCAACTGGCAAGGAAGGGTATAGAGTTGGAGCTAAAGCCTGTGGAGGTAGAAATTTATAGAGCCAGGTTGGTGGAGTGTGCAATTCCGAAGGTGGTTTTTGAGTTTGAGGTGTCTGCGGGCACTTACATAAGGAGTTTGGTAAATGATATAGGCTTAAGGCTGGGATGCGGAGCTCACATTGCTGAGCTTAGAAGAACAAAGGTGGGGGATTGGTCTGTAAGTATGGCTTTGTCTTATGAAAGGTTAGAAACTATCCAAGACCTGTGGGGAGTTGCCATACCTGTTGACCAAGCTTTGAACTTTCTTCCTGCTGTAAAACTAAATTGGAAAGAATACAGACTATTTAGAAACGGTGCAAAGATAAGATCACCAATCCAGTGCTTTGGGTATGTTAGAGTATTTTCCGAAGAAGGTTTTTTGGGAGTGGGCTTGTGTGAAGGGGGATTTTTAAAACCCTACAGACTTATGCCTCTTCAGTAGTTCAAAAAGTTTATCTACATTAAAACAAAACTTCTCTGGGCAAGTGTTGGGAAAACACGGACTACATTCAAGTTCTAAGCTTATGGGGAAAACTTTTTCTCCTATGGGCTTCCAAACCTTCCAATCGGTAGGTCCAAAGAAAACAAAGGTGGGAACTCCTAAGTAAGAAGAAAGGTGAGACACTCCACTGTCATTACCCACAAAGAGCTTTGCACTTTTTAGGTGCTTTGCCATCTCAAAAGGATCTAAAAATTCCACGTAGTTTTTTACATAACTTTTTAGCCAGCTATCCGCTTCACCAATGAGGTAAATACACTCATAACCAAGATCAACGAAAAACTCCTCTATTTTTGTAAAAAGCTCTAAGGGTGGATTTTTCTTTTTTGATCCACTGGACGGATGCAGAACTACTTTGTCTTTGATAGGAGATTGGTCGTAGCCTTCTAAGGGAAGTTTTTTGGAAAAGGGTTCCGAAAGTCCCAAGCTTTTTAGATAATACTCAACGATCCAAATCCTTTCCTTTGGAAAAGGGTATATACCATCCAATCCTATTGAAATTTCAAGATCAAAGTTTCCAACTGGCTTTTCGTAGAGAGTTTCATCTGCCCAACCTATCGCTTTGGCTATCTTATAATAATCTGTGTTTCCTACCGCTACGGTGTAAAAGCCCTTTCTTTTGAAAATCTCCAAAATGGGAAAGGTAAGAAGTGTATCGCCTAAGCCACCCCTTCTGTAGAGGAGTAGTTTTTTCAAATGTTCGTGTCTATTAAAAACAGTGGTTGGTTGTACTCTACAGTCTCTCCGTTCTCCACCAGTATTTTAACAACCTTGCCCCTAACGTCGCTCTCTATTTCATTCATAACCTTTAGAGCTTCTATGATGCAAAGCACCTGCCCTGGAGAGACTATATCTCCTACTTCCACAAAGGGAGGAGCTCCGGGGGAAGGTGCCCTGTAAAAAGTTCCCACAAGAGGACTTCTTATAACGTGAAGCTTACCTTCTTCTGTCTCTTGCGATGGGGGAATTACTTCTAAGTGCTTTATTTCTTTTGGTGCTTCAAACTTTTGTAATGTTTCTCTTTGGTGGGTCTCTATTCTTAGCCTTACTCCTTCTTGCTCCAGCTCAAAAAGCTTTATGTTGCTTTCTTTTATAAGAGTTATAAGCTCTTTCAGGAAATCTTTATCCATTACTTAATCCTTTCTACGTATGTTCCTGTGCGCGTATCCACCTTTACTATATCTCCCTCTGCTACAAAGAAGGGCACCTGTATTACCGCTCCAGTTTCTAACTTTGCTGGTTTGGAACCGCCCGCAGCTGTGTCTCCCTTAAAGGCAGGTTCGGTTTCAACTACCTTAAGCTCTACATGCCTTGGAAGTTCTATTCCTATGGGTTGTCCTTTGTAGATAAAGACCACAACTTCCATACCTTCTTTTAAAAACTTTGCTTCGTTTTCCATGCTCTTGGCTTGGACCGGAAGAATCTCGTAGGTAGATTTACTAACAAAGTAGTAGTATTCTCCATCGGTGTATGAGTATTCTGCAAAAACCTGCTCAAAGTCTGCCAACTCAATGCTGTCAGACGCTTTGTAGGTTATTTCAATGACGTTCTGTGTTTGCATATTCTTTGCCTTCACCCTCACAAAAGCCTGCCCCTTTCCGGGCTTTACATGCTCGTAGTCAAGAACTCTGTAGGGCTGTCCGTTGTGTTCAATAAACATATCTCTCTGTATGCTGTTTATGTCTATTTTTACTCCCATAGCTTTATAATTTTATCACATGGAAGCAAAGCTCAGTAAATACTGCAGAGAAATTGATACCTTGGAGTTAAAAAGGTTGGTGGAGGAAAAACTTTCCAAGATAGCTCCCACTATGGAGCATGTCAGAAACCTTATTCTTGACGCAAAGCTCTTGCTGAGAATTCTTTTGGACGAAGATTTTGAATTAGAAGAAGAGGCTAAAAAGGACTTTACCTGTGCCCTGCTTTACTTTGTGGAAAATAAGGACTCCATACCAGACAGCATACCCATTATAGGACTTTGGGATGATTACAAGGTGATTAGGTTTGTAAAGGAAAAGCACAAGGAAGAGATAAAAAGATACTTTGAAAGTACGCCACACTTTATAGCAAACTACTTCTGATGCTCAGGTTTGTTTTGCTCAGGCTCATTCAAAGTTTTTTTACCCTCGTAGGTGTAACCTTTATTTCCTTTTTGATTATAAAGCTTGCGCCTGCAGACTACTTTGCCCAGCTTAAACTAAACCCGCAGATCTCCCCAGAAACCATAGAAGCCTTAAGAAAGCAATACGGACTGGATCAGCCCATACTGATCCAATATCTAAAGTGGCTAAAGTCTGCGTTAATGTTTGACCTTGGAATTTCCTTTCAGTATCATACTCCAGTTTTAGAACTGATAAAGGAAAGAATAGGTAATACCTTACTTTTGACTGTTCCTTCTGCGGTCCTCTCTTGGCTTATAGCGGTTCCCCTTGGTCTTTTGGCAGGCATGAAGGAAGGATCCACCATAGATAAGCTCATAAGGTTTATATCCTATGTGTTTATGTCCTTCCCTTCTTTCTTTTTAGCCTTTCTTCTTCTTTTGATGTTTTCAAAAAGTGCCTTTTTCCAAGTTGGTGGTTGGCAAAGCTTATTGGTGGGTATAATTACTATAACCTTAATATCCACCGCAGGACTTATTAGGCTTATGAGGAGTGCTGTTATTGAAGTTTTAAATTCTCCCATGGTCCTTATGCTAAGGGCTAAGGGTTTAAGGGGATGGACCTTTATCAGGCACATTATAAAAAACGCCATGAATCCATTTACTACTCTCATAGGATACGAGATAGCGGGGCTGTTGTCTGGAGCTGCGCTTGTGGAGATAATAGTGGGTTGGCCCGGGCTTGGTTCTTTAATGCTTGATGCGGTGTTGGCAACAGATCTGTTTTTAGTAATGGGTGGGCTTTACATAGGCACCATAATGTTACTTTTTGGAAACTTTGTAGCAGATTTGCTTTTGGCATACCTTGACCCAAGGGTAAGGGAAAAAGAAATTTTTAAGTAGGAGGTGGTTAAAATGGCTAAAAAAGTTGCCATCATACTTGCGGAAGGTTTTGAGGAAGTGGAAGCTGTAGCCCCCATTGATGTGCTAAGAAGGGGCGGAGTAGAGGTTGTCATTGCAGGATTGAGCAAGGAACCTGTAGCCAGCGCAAGAAATGTGAGGATAGTTCCAGATGTTACTGTAGATGAGTTGAACCCTGATGAACTTGATATGGTTATTCTGCCGGGAGGAGCTGGTGGTGTGGAAAGGTTAAAACAGGACCCAAGGGTGGAAAAGCTGGTAAAAGCCATGGAGCAAAAGGGTAAATACATATCCGCAATATGCGCCGCACCCACAGCTTTGGCAAAGTTTGGCATTTTGGAAGGAAAGAGGGCAACCGTCTATCCTACCTTAGTGGAAGAAATAAAACCTGCTATCTTTGAAGACAAGCCTGTGGTAGAAGATCAAAGGGTGATAACAAGTCAAGGACCGGGAACTGCCTTAGAATTTGGACTAAAACTTTTGGAAAAGCTGGAGGGTAAAGAAAAGGCAAAGGATGTAGCAAAAAGAATGTTGGTTAAGTATGAGTAGTATAATTTTTTAAGGTGAAATACTGGCGAGGAATTATACATCACTATAGGGAATATTTGCCTGTTAGCGACAGCACGCCTGTAATAACCCTATGCGAAGGAAACACTCCTCTTATAAAGGCAGACAACTTAGCTAAGGAAATTGGCTTTAAGGGAGAGATTTACCTAAAGTATGAGGGCTTAAACCCCACTGGGTCTTTCAAAGACAGAGGTATGACCCTTGCCATATCAAAGGCTGTAGAGAGTGGAAAAAAGGCTGTAATATGTGCCTCTACTGGAAACACTTCTGCGTCTGCTGCCGCATACGCTGCCAGGGCTGGATTAAAGGCTTATGTGCTTCTTCCAAAAGGTGCGGTAGCCCTTGGGAAACTTTCACAGGCTGTTATCTACGGTGCGGAGGTTTTGGCAATTCAAGGAACCTTTGACGATGCTTTAGAAATAGTCAGGAAGTTAGGGGAGATACTTCCAGTAGAGGTGGTTAATTCGGTAAATCCATACAGGATAGAGGGGCAAAAAACTGGTGCCTTTGAGGTATGCGACGCACTGGGCTTTGCTCCAGATTATCATTTTATACCCGTAGGAAACGCAGGAAACATAACAGCCTATTGGAAAGGATATAAAGAGTATTACGAGCGAGGAAAGATTGACAAACTGCCCAAAATGATGGGCTGGCAAGCGGAGGGCTCTGCACCCATAGTTAAAGGCTATCCCATAAAGAATCCACAAACAATAGCCACAGCCATAAAGATAGGCAATCCTTACAGTTGGCAATCCGCCCTTCAGGCTTCTAAGGAATCAGGTGGTCTGATTGATGCGGTAAGCGATGATGAAATACTGCATGCCTATAAGTTGATCGCATCTAAGGAGGGTATATTCTGTGAGCCTGCCTCTGCCGCTTCCGTAGCAGGACTTATAAAGCTCTGTAGGGAAGGCTTTTTCCGTGGTGGTGAGGTGGTAGTTTGCACCCTCACCGGAAATGGGCTAAAGGATCCTGACACCGCCATAAAGGTATGCAATCAACCAAAAGTCTTACCGCCAGTCTTAGAAGAGGTGTTAAAGGTCATAGAAATATAACGTAAGGACCTATAGCTAAGATATAATAGCCATTTAATGTATAGGTTTTTTATTCACAGACCGGTCACCTCATGGATGTTTATGTTTGCCTTTATCCTCTTGGGTCTTTATTCCCTGCGGAACATACCCATAGATAGACTTCCAGATGTAGATTTTCCCACAGTTAGCGTAGTTACCACCTACCCCGGTGCTGATCCTACGGTGGTGGATGTGAATGTAACCAGAGTAATAGAGGATCAAATATCAACCATAAGTGGTATAGAGTCTATAGTTTCCCAAAGTTTTTCTGGCACTTCTCGGATTACTATTACCTTTTCCCTTGAAAAGGATATAGATATAGCAGCTCAGGAAGTTAGAGATGCGGTCCAAAGGGCTATGAGAAGGCTTCCGGAGGGTGTGGATCCTCCCTTAGTTAGAAAAGTAGATACTTCCCTTGCACCCATATTGGTTGTTCTTCTTTATTCAAAAACTGCGGACTATCAAACCTTAGCCTATTGGGCTGACAAGATTATAAAGAGGGATATTGAAAGGATAGACGGAGTGGGACAGGTGGATTTGGGTGGATTTAGAGACAACGCAATGTGGATAAGGATAGATCCAGAAAAGCTCTATTCAAGGAACTTGGCTGTTCAGGAAGTTGTGGAAGCGGTAGTTAAAAATCACTTAGATTCACCTGCAGGTGCAATATACGGAAAGGAAAGAGACTACATAATCCGATTTTACGGCAAGGCAAAGGACGCAAAGGAACTGGAAAGCATTTTTATAAACCCTAACCTTAGGCTCAGGGATATCGGTTATGTAGAATTTGGAGAGGATGAAAAAAGAGGTATGGCAAGGTTTATGGGGGAGCAGGCTATAGCTTTTGTGATATACAAACAGTCCAAAACAAACACTGTAGCCACTGTGGAAAGAATAAAGCAAAGGATAGAAGAGTGGAATAAACAGCTTCCGCCTGATTTGAAGATGGCTACAAGCTTTGACGCCAGCGTGTTTGTAAAAGACAGCGTAAAGGCTGCGGTGGAGGAGATAATCATCGGGAGTTTCTTAACTTCACTGGTTGTTTACTTTTTCTTAGGTAGCTTAAGGCTCACCTTTGTCCCAGTCTTTGCCATACCCATTGCCCTTCTTGGAACAATTTTCTTTCTTTATCAAATAGACCAGTCTTTGAACACCTTTACCCTTTTGGCTCTTGCTGTGGCAGTAGGCATAGTTATAGACGATGCTATAGTAGTTTTAGAAAGCATTTACAGAAGGCGCAAAGAGGAAAACTTACCACCTTTAGAAGCAGGAGAAAAGGGGACAAGAGTGGTCATCTTTGCACTGCTTGCCTCAACCTCCTCTCTGATAATCGTATTTATACCTATCATATTTCTGAAGGGTGTAATAGGTAAGCTTTTTGGAAGCTTTGCTCTAACTTTGGTTGTAGCCATAGCCATCTCCTACTTGGTTGCCATAAGCTTTACGCCTATGGCTGTTTCCAGATTGGTAGATAAGGTTCCAGCAGAAAACCCCTTTACTAAGCTCTATGCAAGGTTTGAAAGCTATTTTGATAGAGCCCTTCGGTGGTCTTTGGACCACAAAGCTATAGTTATAGGCCTTTCCTTAGTCAGCGTAGTGATTGGTTTTCAGTTTTTTAGAATGACTAAGAAGGAGTTTTTTCCACTGGTGGATGAAGGTAGGTTTTTGATAAGGTTTGAAACGCCCGTAGGCTCATCCTTTGAATTTACCGAACAAAAAACAAAAGAAGTAGAAGAGATCATCAGAAAAAATCCATACGTAGAAAGGTTCGGCTTGGCTATGGGTCAGGGAGTGGCAGGAAGACCAACTGTTAATGGTGGTTTAGCCTTTGTTTATCTGGTGGAAAGGGACAAAAGACCCCATCAAAGGGAAGTTATGGAAATGTTAAGGGCAGAGTTTGCAAAGCTAAGGGATGTGAGAGTTAGCGTAGAGTCTGCTGGTATAGTAGGTCCGGGAGGTGGAAGGCAGGTGGATATACAGTATGCGGTTAAAGGTCCAGATATAGAAGAGCTTCAGAATATAGCAAACAAACTTGTGGCAGAGTTCCGAGGAAGACCCGGATACAGGGATGTGGATACGAACCTTAGGTTGAACGAACCACAGGTGCATATAAAAGTTAATCGGGAAAAGCTTGCAGACCTTGGTATAAGTGTGGAGCAGGTTTCTACTACCTTGAGGGTGCTTTTTGGAAAACTGCAGATAGCAACCTATGAGCTTGGCTCAGAAAGCTATGATGTTTATATAAAGGCTATTCCTTCTTTTGTGGAAGATGTGGAAAACCTAAGGAAAGTTTATCTCAAAAGTTTGAACGGATCCTTAGTGCCACTTTCTGAAGTGGTAGAGATAGAACAGAGAACTGGTTACCAATTTCTAAACAGATACAACAGACAGTATTCTTTTTCCTTTTTTGCAAACTTGTCTGGAGAGAAGTCCTTGGCAGAGGCTGTAAAGGAGCTGGAGGATTGGCTTAAAAACAACCTTCCACCTGGCTATACTTACGAAGCGGTAGGACAGGCAAAGGAATTTGCCAGAGCTTTTCAAGGCTTGGGTTTGGCTTTGATAGTTGCTTTGGTAGGTGTTTATATGGTCCTTGCGTCCTTGTTTGAAAGCTACAGACATCCCTTTACCGTTTTGGTAATGGTGCCTTTGTCCATAATGGGAGCCTTTGGGCTTTTGTGGCTCACAAATACTTCTCTTAGTGTCCCCTCTTACTTTGGAATAATACTGCTGGTGGGCATTATCGTCAGAGATGCGGTACTCTTTATAGAAAGGATTATACAACTCAAAAAGGAAGGCTTTCCCACCAGAGAAGCCATACTTCAGGCAAGAAGAGAAAGGCTAAGGCCTATAATCATGACTACCATAACCATAGTTTTTGCGTTGATACCCGTAGCCCTCGGTCTTACTGCTGGCTCAGAGCTCAGAAAACCCCTTGCCTTAGTGGTCATAGGTGGTATATTTACAGGACTACCTCTTAGCCTTTTCTTACTCCCTGTGCTTTACGAAATCTTTGACAGGATTGGTTACTTTAGAAAGAAGGCTTTAACAAAGTCCTCGTAGTTCTTTTGATTTAACATTCTTCTTGCCATTTGCATAACTTCCAAAGAAGCACCCTTGGGAAGATTATGAGCTTTTAGCCACTTTAAAAACTCATAGCGTGCCTTCATACTGGCACAAGCCACTTCTACTTTTTCCTCTGCCTTGTGTTCAAAGCTTGCTAAACTTCCAAAAGGATTTCGGTGAGAGTAAGCATCCACCGTTACCTTAGCGTCTGGATACTCTTTCAGAACTTCTTTTATAAGTCTTAGGTAGCCCCAATCCAGTATTCTATTTAGGTTAGGTTTTTCCTTGTAGATTTGGTTAAGTTCTTTTGGGCTTAAGAAGATACACCGAAACTCTACCAAATTTTCCAACGCCTGAATCTTTCTAAATAGCTCCTCGTCTTTGATTTTTTTGGAATCTTTTGGTGACAAGCTCAGGACCTTCTCAAAGTTTTCTGGTTTTAAGATGCAACAGCACAGCACCAATGGACCAAAAACATCTCCTTTTCCTGCCTCATCACATCCAACAACCACACGCTCCAGCTTTACCAACTTCAAAATCTCTTCTTTTAAAATCTGCGCATCTTTACCTTGGATAAGAAGAACACCAGAAGAGTAAAAGTTTATGAAGTTGTTTCCATCGGTGAGTGATAAAAAAGCATTAGCTACATCTCTTTTGTAAAAACCCTTGGACAAAAGAAGGTCCAACGCCGAGTTCCAATACTCCTTTGGAAGCTTTAGGCTAATCTGATGCTTGTTTGAAAACACTACATTAGTATTATAGTCATCCAAGCGGTAAATGAGAAATTACCTAAGCACATAGGTTTATGTTTCACAAAATCCGTAAGTGTCAGATTTGGTGAAAAAGGCAGGTTCATCTAAAATCCTCATCAATTCTCTATAAGCACATAAAAACCAAACCATTCATATACTCAACTGACAAGCTGAAAAACATGAGAGCCTTTCAACTCCACACGGTAGATTAGGAACTTAACAACTTCAACTTGCTTGAACTCCTCAGTTCGCTATTTCAACTCCACACGGTAGATTAGGAACTAATAAAACTTAATGAGTTGTAAAAAAAGTTCTAAAGGCCTTTCAACTCCACACGGTAGATTAGGAACCAGGTAAGACTACAAGACTAAAGGTGGCTTCGGCTTTGTACTTTCAACTCCACACGGTAGATTAGGAACACGGTATGTTTTCAAAAACTCCCAATTCGTCAAAACACTTTCAACTCCACACGGTAGATTAGGAACCTTTAGTGAGCAGAAGAGAAGGTAATGTAAAGAAACTTTCAACTCCACACGGTAGATTAGGAACTGGAAAAGCGTGCATTATATTCAACTCTAATGGGGCGCTTTCAACTCCACACGGTAGATTAGGAACCCCAACTTACCACCTTAATTAAAATAAGACAAATCAATAATTTTGTCAAGGGGGTACCCCTCGCAAATGAAGGTTATTTTCCGAAAATCCGAGGTCGTGCAAAGTTGAGTGTGTTATTGTCAAATTTAAGTCTTTGTCTCCCAATGCTTTAAGCAATCGTGCATAATTATGACTTTGTGCAATTACATAATTATGACTTTATGTTTTTGTGATGACTGATGTCTCTCAGAAGCCTGAGAAACAAAGTCTTAGCTTATCTCAAATTGAGACAAAACAAAAGGAAAGACTATCCCTATTCACTTGCCAATTTGACAAGGGCTATTCAAAAGCCCTCAGAATTCATAGAGGATTATAACATACTCCCAAGTTTTTAAGCAACCACCTGCTGATGTAATTGAAAACCTTCTTTGGTGGGGTTTAGGGATATTAAAAATCCCTGCCCTCCAAAGGGCTTTCTGACAAGAAAACTTGCCTTTTTCTTAATTTCTCACCCAGCGTATTATAATTTTATCTTTAATATGCTACCTGTGGAGCTTGAACAAAAGTTAGAAGCTTACGCAAACTATTTCCCAAAGAGGGAACAAGCCATACTGCTTTGTCTGCACGAAGTGCAGGATTACTATGGAAACATCCCCTCCTTTGCCTTAGAGAGAATAGCTCAGATCTTGAACCTTCCACTAAACCATGTGGAGAATGTAGTTTCCTTTTACGACATGTTTGACAGGGGTGAGCCCGCCAAACACAGAATAAGGGTCTGTGTCAGTATAGTTTGCAATCTGATGGGGAAGAAAAGACTTTTGGACGCTATAAAGAAACACTTGGGAATAGGGGTGGGAGAGGTTAGCAAGGATGGTAGGTTTAAGCTCATAGCGGTTCAGTGCTTAGGTGCCTGTTCTGAAGCGCCAGTTTTTATGGTGGATAACGACACTTACAAATTTGAAAGCGAGGAGAAGCTCTATGAGATCCTATCCAAATATACCTAACATTTACGCAGAAACTACTTTAAACCTACTTCTTAGAAGAGCCAAAAAGCCAAAAGTACATACTATAGAGGATTACCTAAGGGATGGAGGATACCAAGCCTTAGAAAAAGCTCTCAATATGAGTCCAGAGGAGATAATAGATTGGGTGGATAAAAGCCAACTTAGGGGCAGAGGGGGTGCAGGCTTTCCTACGGGTAAAAAGTGGAAGTTTGCAGTCCAAAATCCAGCCCCAAGGTATTTAATATGCAATGCGGACGAATCTGAACCGGGCACCTTCAAAGACAGAATACTCATAGAGAGAGATCCCCATTTGCTCATAGAGGGTATAATAATCTCCGCATACGCCATAGGTGCAAATCAGGCTTTTATATACATAAGGGGTGAATACCCTGCGGGATATTACATACTCAAGGACGCCATAGAAGAAGCAAAGGCTAAGGGCTTTTTGGGTAAAAACATACTAAACTCTGGCTTTGACCTTGAAATATACGTAGCAAGAGGTGCGGGTGCTTACATCTGCGGGGAAGAAAGTGCCTTAATAGAGTCTTTGGAAGGGAAAAGAGGTTTTCCCAGGATAAAGCCACCCTATCCAGTTCAGTATGGGCTTTTTGGAAGACCTACTGTAGTCAATAATGTAGAAACCCTTTGCAACATACCTTTAATAGTTGGTATGGGTTGGGAAGAATACAGATACATAGGACCAAGCGACTATCCGGGACCAAAGCTCTTTCCGGTTAGTGGAAAAGTAAAAAAGCCCGGTGTTTACGAGCTTCCTATGAACACTACCCTTAGGGAAGTTATATACAAGTATGCTGGCGGAACCATAGGAAACAAAAAAGTTAAGGCTGTCTTTTCTGGAGCCTTAGATTGCTTTTCTGCAGAAGAGCTGGATACACCTATGGACTACTCCCCCTTTGGATTTGGTGGAACTGGAACAGTTATAGTGCTAACTGAAGAGGATGATATAGTAAAGGCGTGTTTGGATATAGCAGAGTTTTACGCTCACGAAAGCTGTGGTCAATGCACTCCATGCAGGGTAGGAACACACGAACAGGTTTATCTCTTAAAAAAGATCGTTGAAGGAAAAGCTACAGAAAGGGATTGGGAAGGGTTTAAGTTTGTAAATCAGTATATTCAGCCCACATCCATATGCGGTTTGGGTGCGGTAGCAGGCAGGCTCATCAGACAAGCTATGCAAAAGTTTCCAAAAGATTGGGAAACTTACCTCAGTAAGCTAAAAAAGGAGGAGGTCGTTTATGGAACATCTTAAAAAGACAGATCCAGAGATTTACAGGGTTGTGGTAAAAGAATACGAAAGGCAGTTTTACCATTTGGAGATGATAGCTTCAGAGAACTTTACTTCTCTTGCGGTTATGGAAGCCCAAGGTTCAGTTTTGACCAACAAGTATGCGGAAGGATTGCCCGGTAAAAGATACTACGGCGGTTGTGAATGGGTGGATGAGGCAGAAAGGTTGGCTATAGAGAGAGTTAAAAAACTTTACGGTGCAGAGCATGCCAACGTCCAGCCCCATTCTGGAAGTCAGGCAAACATGGCGGTTTATATGGCGGTTCTTAAGCCGGGAGATACCATCCTTGGAATGGATCTGGCCCACGGCGGACACCTCACCCACGGAGCTAAGGTAAACTTTTCAGGAAAGCTTTACAATGCCATTTACTACGGAGTAAATCCAAATACAGAGCTCATAGACTACGATCAGATCTATAGGCTTGCCAAAGAGTATAAGCCTAAGATGATCGTGGGGGGTGCGTCAGCTTATCCAAGGGTAATAGACTGGGAAAAGCTTGCAGAGATAGCTCAGGAGGTGGGAGCCTATCTAATGGTTGATATGGCTCACTATTCTGGATTGATTGCAGGTGGAGTTTATCCAAACCCAGTCCCTTATGCCCACTTTGTAACATCCACCACCCACAAAACCTTAAGAGGTCCAAGAGGTGGATTTATACTCTGCAGGCAGGAGTTTGCAAAGGAAATAGACAAGTCAGTGTTTCCTGGCACCCAAGGCGGTCCCCTAATGCACGTGATCGCAGCAAAAGCGGTAGCCTTTAAAGAAGCTATGACGGAAGAATTTAAAGCCTATGCCAGACAGGTGGTTCTAAACGCAAAGGCGCTGGCAGAAGAATTGCAAAAGGAAGGTTTTAAGATAGTTACAGGTGGAACGGATAGCCATATAGTATTGGTGGATCTAAGAAACACTGGACTTACGGGCAAACAGGTGGAAGATGCCTTAGGAAAAGCCAACATAACTGTAAATAAAAACGCAGTTCCCTTTGACCCACTACCGCCCACAAAAACAAGCGGTATAAGGTTGGGCACTGCAGCCTTAACCACGAGGGGTATGAAGGAAGAGGAGATGAAGCTCATAGCAAGGCTTATATCTCAGGTTATAAAAAACTTGGAAGATGAAACTGTTATAGAAAGGGTTAAGAGCCAAGTTTTAGAGTTATGCGAACAATATCCTTTGTATCCAGAATTAAAAGAAAGTCTCCATGAGTTTTTTAATAGCAAAACAGCCCATTTTTGACAAAAAAGACAATGTAGTAGCATACGAAGTATATCTTCGCAAAAAAGGGAATATGTTAGAGTATCCAAAGGAAGTTCCTTATAACAGATCTACTCACATAATACTGGAGATCCTTATGGAGCATGGTGTTAATAAGATAGGCGAAGGCAAGAAAATTATGTTAAACGTATCTATTGACTCTCTTCTTAATAAAGCTTTTGAAAATCTGCCCCCAGAAAAGCTAATACTGGAGCTGATACCACCTCAGATACAAGTAGGAACCATTGTCATAAATCAGGCACTAAAAAGAGCAGAGAAATTTAAGGAATCTGGAATACTGTTAGCTGCATCCTACGATATTCTGCTGAAAGAATCTTATCAACAATTTGTTGAAGAAGCTTTTCTTATAACTGTAGATTTTCACCATCTAACTGATACAAAAGTTACAAGCTTAAAGGCTAAAGATAAAAAACTGTTAATTACAAAAATAGAAAATGAAAAACAATACAATAAAGCAGTTGAAATTGGAGATTTTTTTGAAGGAAACTACTTAGGAGCACCTTACGTTTTAAAAGAATTTGAAACAGCACCATATTTGAAAAATAATTTAGTAAAACTAATACCTATGCTACACAGTGCCCAAAGTATTAAAGAAATAGCCAGATTTATATCCTACGATGCGGGTCTAACTGCAAAACTTCTCAGGTTCGTTAACTCTGCTTATTTTTCACCTATTCAAGAGATAAAAAGCGTGGAACAAGCGTGTAGTATGTTAGGTATGAAGAATATTAGAAACTTCATATTTTTACTTGCTATGAATGACTACATAAGTGTGGAAAATCCTGTTCTTTGGAAAAAGGCTCTAATTAGGGCTTTCTTAGCAAGTCAAATGGCAAAGCGCATTATGCCAGACTTAGAAGATGCGGCTTACCTTATGGGACTTTTCTCACTGATAGATGAGATTTTAGGAGTTGATAAAATAAGTTTTCTGAAGGAAATTCACATTGATAGGGTAATACTTGACGGATATACCGGAAAACATAAAAAACTAAGAGAGATTCTTGATTTTGCTTCTCAGCTGGAAGAAAAGTATCCAACTATTCAATCTTCGGAGGATCCTTATAACTCTGCCATACTAACTAACATAGAGAAAATTACCGGCATAAATAGATTGGAGCTTCTTCAAATGACAAAGGGTGCTTACGAAAAGGCAGAGCAAATTTTAAACCTTTAAAGGCGTATTATAATTCTATAATGTTTATTTCCTATGGTTCTTTATGAGCTTTACAGAGGAAAAGACTACAAGATAGTTCCCACGTTGGACAGAATCCAAAAAGCTGTTGAATACGTGGGATTAAAGAACCCTCCTTACATTTCTGTTCTTGTTGGAGGCACCAACGGTAAAGGTTCTACCTGTGCCTTTTCAGAGAGCATCCTAAGACATCATGGTTATAAAACAGGTTGGTTCGTCTCTCCTCATCTGTTTGATGAAAAGGAAAGATGGAGGATAAACGGACAGAAAATTTCCGAAGAAAGACTGAAGTATTATGTGGAGGATCTAAAGCTGGTTTTTGAGAGATTTGAGCTAACTTACTTTGAAGCATGCACGCTCATAGCCCTTAAGTTTTTTCAAGACGAAAGAGTAGATTTTGCAGTTTTTGAAGTTGGTATGGGAGGTAGATGGGATGCGACCAGAGTTTGTAATCCTTCCGCTTGTGCAATAACTAATATACAAAGGGATCATATTAAGTGGCTTGGGAAAACTCCAGAAGAAAGGGCAAGGGAAAAGCTCGGCATATATGTTCCCGGAAGACCTATAGTTTTGGGAAGTCCAAAATATCCCCTTTATCCTTTAGCCTTGGAAGTTTGCCAAAAGGAAGACCTTTTGGTGGCAGGAATGGACTTTTTTGCTAAGGGAGTAGTAAATGGTATGCAAACGTATCTTGAGGAATTTACATCGGACTTTTTTCATATAAAAGACGTGAGACTTGGCCTTTGGGGAAAGTGGCAGATAGACAACGCAAGTATAGCTTTGGCCCTTACAGCGCAAGTTGTAAAGCTAAAGGAAGATAAGGTAAGGTTAGCTTTGGAAAATACAAAATTGGAAGGGAGGATGGAGGTTTTAAGAGAAAAACCACTTTTAATTTTGGACGGTGCGCACAATGCGGACAGCGTAAAGATTGTGATAAACCAACTAAAAGCAAGCGGTATAAAGCTCACTCCTGTATTCACAGGTCTAAAAGAAAAAGAATGGAAAGACTCTATGAAAATTCTCAGAGATTTTTCAGAAAGAATATACCTTTTGGAGATCAGACACCACAGAGGTGAAAGCCTGTCTGAGTTAGTAAAAGAAGCGGAAAGGTTAAACTTTCAGGAAATAATAACTTTGAAATCAGCGGAAGAAGTGCTAAATCTTAGGGAAGACATTTTGGTGATAGGTTCCTTTTACTTGGTGGGCGAAATCAAAGAATGGATAGAGAAGTAAAGTTTTGTGGATCTTTCACGGAAAACTTTCCAAAAGATCACAAAAAACACCTGGTCTTTGCAGGAAGATCAAACGTAGGGAAGTCATCCTTGATAAACATGTTGGCAGGTAAAAAAGTAGCCTACGTTAGTAAAGAACCAGGAAGGACTAAAACCATAAACTTCTTTTCTTTCGGCAAAGATCAATACTTGGTAGATTTACCGGGCTATGGTTATGCAAAGGTATCTGGACAAGAGAGAGAAAGATGGAAGGAGATCATAGAAAAATACTTTTCGGATTGCAAAGATAGAATAGCTATGGTGTTTTTGCTAATAGACAGTAGAATTGGGCCAACTCCATTGGACGAACAGATGTTACGGTTTCTTGAGGGATACAAATACGTAGTAGTTCTTACAAAATGGGACAAAGCAAATCAAAAACAGCAAGCAGAAGTCATAAAAAAGATCAAAGCCTTAACAAACGCCCCCATCATTCCTACCTCTGCAAAAGAGGGAAAAGGGAAAGAAGAGCTTTTAAGAATAATTAAATTAACCTGATATCTTTCCAGTTTTTGTTGAAAAGGAAAACAACAATGCAAAAATTAGTGATAAAATAGAAATTCAAAAATTATCAGGAGGTACAAAATGGCTAAGAGAGGAAGAAAAAAAGGCGGTCCAAGATACAGAAGAATATCATTATCTTTGCCCAAAAGACTGTATTATGTGCTGAACGGTATTGCAATGGGTGATGAAAGAAAGTTAAACAGGTTAATAAAGGGAATATTGGAAGACAAGCTTATGGAATCTACAGTAGCTGAACTTGAACTATACTTAGGAAAAGGTGAGGAGATGGAAGAAGAGGAGGAAGTAGAAGAAGAAAAGAAGGAATGATCCCTAAGAGGATAAAAGACCTTTCTCCTTACAAAACAGAGACCACTTCCTGCAAGGTAAGACTTTCCTCCAACGAGCTTCCCATAAGGTTTCCGGAGGAAGTTAAAAAGAGGATAGGGGAAGTGGTCTCTTCCATACCTTTTAATCGCTATCCTGACCCTTATTCCGCTGAGTTGAAAGAAATAATAGCCCTTAGGTTTGGGGTGTCTCCAAACAACTTGATCTTGGGTAACGGTTCAGATGAGCTTATACAGTATCTTTCTATATCCATTGGGGAGTTTGACAGAGGTGTGATATATCCCATACCAACTTTTCCTATGTACGGTATATGCGCCAGCGTATTGGGAAGGGAAAAAATAGAGGTTCCCCTTCAGGAGGACTTTGACCTAAACCTTGACGCATTTATCAATTCCATCAGAGAAAAAAATCCAGCCATAGCTTTTTTTTCTTATCCGAACAATCCTACAGGAAACTGCTTTAGCGAGGAGAAAATAAGAAGGATAAGGGAAGAGAAAGTTTTTACTGTGTTGGATGAAGCATACTATCATTTTTCGGGAAAGACCTTCCTCAAAGATGCGCTGAGCAGAGAAGACACGGTAGTGCTCAGAACCCTTTCAAAGATAGGGCTTGCGGGGCTTAGGATAGGTGTTCTGATTGCAAAAGAAGATATAGCTATGGAGATAAACAAGGTAAGACTGCCCTTTAACATAACCTATCCATCTCAGGCAATAGCCAAAGTTATGCTTGCGGAATTCTACTTTTTGATTGAAGAGCACATAAGGATGGTAATTAGGGAAAGGGAGAGAGTTATGAAGGAGCTAAGCAAGTTAGAAGGCGTCAAAGTTTATCCGTCTGATGCTAACTTCTTTCTCTTTAGCACACCTTATCCTGCGGATTTGGTCCATAAAGAGCTTATAAAAGAGGGAGTTTTGGTAAGGGATGTGTCTTACCTTCCTGGGCTAAGGGGTTGTTTGAGGGTAAGCCTGGGCTTTCCCGAAGAAAACGATGCTTTTCTTGAGGCACTTATCAAAGTGTTAAAGAGACTATGCTAATCAAAGTAGCTACTTATAACGTAAATTCCATAAGAGCAAGAAAAGAATTAGTTTTTATGTGGCTTAAAAGAAGTCCTGTGGAAGTGCTTTGTCTTCAGGAAATAAAGACCGAAAATCACAATTTTCCTTCCTTGGATTTTGCTACCTTAGGTTATAAGTGCTTTGTGCATGGACAGAAAACTTACAACGGAGTAGCCATATGCTCCAAATTTGAACTAAAGGACCTTTTCAAAGGTATAGATAATCCCAAGTTTGACAAGGAAAGCAGAGTTATAGGCGGTAGGTTTGAAGAGGTATGGCTCATAAACGCTTACTTTCCCCACGGAGAAGAGAGAGGAAAAGAAAAGTTTTACTATAAGTTGGAGTTTTACCAAGCCTTTTATGAGTTTTTAAACAAGAACTATAAACCTACCGATAAGATTATATTAGTTGGAGATATGAACGTAGCCTTAGAAGACATAGACGTGTATGATCCAGAGATTTTAAGAGACACCATAGGCACAATGCCAGAAGAAAGACAAGCTCTAAGGAGAATATTGGAGTGGGGTTTTGTGGACAGCTTTAGGTTTCTATACCCAAACAAGGTTCAATTTACTTGGTGGGACTACATAGGAGGTGCGGTTTGGAAAAACGAAGGAATGAGAATTGACTATGTGCTCATAACAAAACCTTTGCTTGAAAACCTAAAGGACGTATTTGTGGATACTTGGCCAAGAAAAAGAAAGGAACCCAAACCTTCTGACCACGCACCTGTAATTGGGGTTTTCCAGCTGTGAGGGGCGTAATCTTTGCCTTACTTGCCAGCTTGGTATGGGGTTTAGCTCCAGTTTTTATAAAAATAGGTCTGAAGTCTGAGGTGAATAATCTTTTAGCCTTAGCAGTTCATAACCTTTCAGCCTTTCTTTTAGCATCCGTCCTATACATGCTGATAGATGGCTCCTTTGTTATAGGATCTAAAGAAATAGTTTTTTTGGTTTTGGGCGGGATTTTATCGGGCTTCTTAGGTCTTTTCTTCTTTTTTGAGGCGATAAGACACGGTAATGTTTCCATAGTGTCTCCCATAGCATCCACTTCACCGTTGTGGAGTGCTCTGTTTGCCTTTCTGATATTGGGGGAAAGCTTAAACTTACAAAAGTTATTGGGAGTTTTGCTAATTATATCAGGCGTTGCTTTGCTAACCCTTTCAAAAACATGAAAAACTTTCTTTTGGCACTCTTAACAGGAACCCTTCTTTACTTTCCCTTTTCCAAACTAAACCTTTGGTTTTTACTCTTTCCAGCCCTTCTTCTTTTTCTCAAGAATAGGTCTATATTTTTTTGGACTTTTGGAGGCTATACGTTTGTCTTTTTGTCCCTCAGATGTGCCAATATATCCAGCATAGAATTTGGTGGTCTAAACCCACTTCTGTCTTACTCCATATTCTCCTTATTTGTGTTGATATTTACAATCTTTCAGTTTTTCATACCAGCCTTTGTCTCTAAGAATTTTCTAAAAAACTCACCACTTGCCTATGGCATACTTTATACGATTGTTGAATGGATAAGGTCCCACTTTCCCTTTGGCGGTTTCCCGTGGCTGTTAATAGGAGAGGTTATATCTCAAGTGCAGGTGTTTAAATATTCACTTTACTTTATAAGCATACCGATTTACACCTTTCTGTGTTGGCTTTTTGCTTATCTAATCCTTCAAAAAAAGATCCTTTTGCTCACCTTAAAAATAGCTTTCCTTCTTCTCATAAGCTATGTATCTTACAGAGTCGAACCAAACACCTTGGAGGGAGTAAAATTAGCCCTCATTCAAACCGCAGTGCCTCAAGAAGATAAGCTGAGCAGAGAAACCTTTAGCAAGCACTCAAAAGAAATAATCCGAATGATAGAAAAGGCAATAAAAGAAAAGCCGGACCTGATAGTTCTTCCAGAGTCTGCCTTCCACTTTTACTTTTCGGAGGAGGAAACAGAAACCTTATACAGGCTTAGTCTTCAAGCTCCCATACTTGTGGGCCTTATAGACATAAGGGAAGACCTAAAGCCTTACAACTCCGCCTATCTGTTTGCCGAAGGAAGGCTTGTGGATTACTACGACAAGGTAAAACTTATGCCTGTGGGAGAATTTATACCAAGACCCTTTGAGTTTTTAAAAGACATTTTCCAATCCATAGGGGGCATTGACTATAACCCAGGGCAAAGGATAAAAACCATAAAGTACAAGGACTTTAGCATGGCGGTTCCTATATGCTTTGAAATAGCTCACTATAGCTTCATGGAGAAACTGGCAAAGAGCGCTAACATTATTGTTGTCCTTACAAACGATGGATGGTTTAAAGACAGCGATTGCACCTTCCAGCACTTCAGGTTTGCCCAGTGGGCATCTTTGAGGTTTAAAAAGTTTGTGGTTTGGGTTAATAATTCCGGAGATACAGCGGTTATTGACCCTTACGGAAGAATTGTGGAAAAACTAAGTTACATGGAAAGGGGAGTGCTTTTTGTTAGGTTAAAATCGTATTAAACATGTATGTGCCGTTTGCAAGGAAGTACAGACCAAGGAAGTTTTCTGAATTAGTGGGGCAGGAGGTTGCCAGCAGGGTCTTGCTAAATGCAGTAAGGCTTGGTAAGCTGGCACACGCTTATATCTTTGCTGGTCCAAGGGGAACTGGGAAAACCACAACCGCAAGGATTTTAACAAGGGCAATAAATTGTCTCAGACCGGTAGATGGAGAGCCTTGTGGAGAATGTGAAAATTGCATAGCCATAGATAAGGGGATCTTTCCAGACCTGATAGAAATTGACGCCGCCTCCAACAGAGGAATAGATGATATCAGAAGCCTAAGAGACGCAGTTTCTTATACTCCCATAAAGGGCAAGTATAAGGTGTATATACTGGACGAGGCACATATGCTAACAAAGGAAGCCTTTAACGCCCTTTTAAAGACCCTTGAAGAACCTCCGCCAAGAACAGTTTTCATCCTTTGCACCACAGAATACGAAAAAATCATTCCTACAATAATTTCCCGTTGCCAGCGCATAATTTTTAGCAAGCTAAAGGAAGAAGACATAGTTAAATATCTGAGGTTTATATGTGAGCAGGAACATCTACAGTGCGAAGAAAGGGCTCTTTATACCATAGCCCGCATAAGCGATGGGGGGATGAGAGATGCGGTATCTTTGCTTGATCAAACCGCCACCTTTGGAGAGGGGCAAGTAAAAGAGCAAATCATTGAAGAATTTTTGGGCATACTTTCTCAGGAAAAGGTTAGGGACTTTATAAAACTTTTGCTTTCTGGAGATACAGACAACGCGTTGAAATTTTTAAGAGACATAAGGGACAAGGGTTACAACTTGTCGGTATTCTGGGACTCTGTGGAAGAGGAAGTTAGAAATCTAATAATTTACAAGAGCTTGAAAGAGCCAGAAAAGGTGATAAAAGTGGAACCCTTTCACAAGGAAATATCCGCAAACTTAAACGCCCTACTGTATTTGGAAAAGTTAATAAACACCGCCCGGATAGAATCAAGAGCTATGGACCTCTTTAAGGCATGCGAGATAGCAATAGTAAAAAGCGCAATCATAAAGGATATCCTACCCATAGAGGGACTTATAAAAGCCTTGAAGGAAAACAAAGAGGTTGGGGATAATCCTCAGGAAAAGCAAGCGATCCAAGAACAGCCTAAGGAGGATCGGAAGGAAGACCTTTGGCAAATACTCCAGAGCAATCTAAAGAGAATAGATTTTGAGAGGCTAAAAAGACTACCTTGGGAAGAAAAGGAAGGGAGGATATACATAAAAGTAGGAGAGAAGGAGCTTAAAAGTTTGGAGATAGAAAAACTGAAGGCAAAATTCCCTTTTCTTGAGTTTATAGTGGAGGAAGAACAGAAGAAGGAGGAATTACCCGAAAGTGTAAAAAACATAAAGACACTTTTCAACGCCAAGATAATAAGCTATGAAAGAGATAAAGGCAAAGATAATCCTTCTTAAAATACCGGTGTCAAAAATAGGTCTATTTACAGCTTTAATGGATGGGTCTGGTAGAAATGCCATTGTCCGCACAAAGGAAAAAAAGAAAGACGAAGTCTATCTTATAACCACTCCGCACACTTACGAAAGAACATTGCAGGTGCTGAACTTCATTAAAAAGCACATACCGGAGATAGAAATCTTAGGTGAAGTAGAAGCGGAGGAAATGGACATTGGATAAGCTTAGTGTTTATCAAGAAGACCATAGATAACAGCCTTGCGCACATAAGGACCATTTCTTACCTGTTGCAAAACCAAAGACTTTTCACCGTATAGCACTTCACCATCTACATCCACATAAACATTTACAGGTCCCGGATGCATAAAGTATCCCTTAAGTTTTCTGTATCTTTCTTTTGTCAGACCAAACTGTAAAAAGTATGACTCTTTTGAGTTTATGTAATTCTCTTTAAATCGCTCTTCCTGCAATCTAAGATAAATTACTAAGTCCGCCCATTCTATGCCCTCGTCTACGTTATCAAAAACCATAACCTCTCCAAAAGGTGAAAGATCAGAAGGAATAAGGGTTGCAGGACCACAAACACCCAATTGAGCGCCAAACAACCTAAAGAGCTCTGCAGAGGACCTAAACACCCTACTGTGGAGTATGTCTCCCACAAAGAGAATTTTTAAGTTCTCCAAAGAAGGATAGTGTTCCATGGCTGTAAACAAATCTATAAGGCCTTGGGTTGGATGCTGATGTGTCCCATCGCCAGCGTTTATAAGGGTTATATCTTCAACCAAATAGGATTCATAAGGATAAAGCACAAAGGGAACCCTAAACACAAGAACTCTAAAACCTAAGGCTGATATAGTCTTTATGGTATCCTTGAACGTTTCACCTTTCTCTATAGAAGACTCACCTTTTCCAATGTAGTAAGGTTCCATACCTAAGTCTCTAAGGGCTATCTCAAAGGAAAGTCTGGTGCGAGTAGAGCTTTCCAAAAATAGCAAAATCGCCCTTCCGTCCAATCTAGCCTTTTTCCCTTCCTTAAAGTCTTTGAAAAGACTTTGTAGATACTTTATCTCCTCTACGCTCAAATCCTTAACGGTTATCAGATGTTTTGTTTGCATTTCTCTAAATACGTTTTATATTTTAAAACAGTAACTGAGCGTAGCATGGAGAAGGTAGAGGAGATAATAGACTTAGGAAGTTTTGACGAAAGGTTTTACGCTATAGTAGGAAGGGGGGATGAGAATCTAAAGCTTTTTTCCCAACTCTTTGGAGTTAAAGTCTTAGCTAGAGGGACAGAGATTTTGATAAGGGGAGAGGAGCAAAAGGTTAGGAACATGAGTAATTTCATAAGAGAGATGATGAGGGAATTTGCTAAAGGACCACTCAGCAGTGCGGAGGTGAGGGATAGAGCAAAGGCTTTCGTAAAAGGTGTTTCGGAAATTACAATGCCAGACTCGGAAGAGGTCATACTAATTACCCACAAAAGAAAGGCTATAGTTCCAAAGACAGAAAACCAAAAGAAGTATGTTAAAGCCATTAAGGAGAATGATGTTGTTTTTGGAATAGGTCCCGCAGGCACAGGAAAGACATATTTGGCAATGGCGATGGCACTGGCCCATCTAAAGGAGAAGAAAGTAAGCAAGATAATACTAACGAGACCTGCGGTAGAGGCAGGAGAAAAGTTAGGTTATCTTCCTGGCACCATAGCGGAAAAGGTAGACCCTTACTTAAGGCCTCTGTACGATGCACTCTACGATATGGTGGATTACGACAAAGCGGCATATATGCTTGAGAGGAATATAATAGAAATAGCTCCTTTGGCTTTTATGAGAGGAAGAACCTTAAACGATGCCTTTATAATCTTGGACGAGGCGCAGAACTCCACAAGGGAACAGATGAAGATGTTTTTAACCCGAATTGGCTTTGGTTCAAAGGTTGTGATTACTGGAGACATAACTCAAATAGACCTGCCAAGAAAGGAAGAATCTGGGTTAGTTGAGGCTATTCATGTGCTTGCCAACGTTGAAGGGATTAGTTTTGTAAAGTTTGGTCAGGAGGATGTGGTAAGGCATCCAGTAGTTGCAAGGATTATAAGGGCTTACGAAGATTATGAAAAGAAACAGAGTGCTGGTAAAGAGAAAGGTAAAAGGTCTAAAAGCCAGGTATCTCAGTAATTTAGCTCACAAAATATTGGATGCCTTAGGTTTAGAAGGAGTTGAGTTAAGTATATTAATAACTTCAGACGAGGAGATAAGAGAGTTAAACAGGATATACAGAAACAAAGATAAGGCTACGGATGTTCTGTCCTTCCCGATGGGAGAAGAGGTGGGTGGATGGAAGCTTTTGGGAGATGTGGTAATATCCGTTGATACTGCAAGGGCTCAAGCCAAAGAGCTGGGCACAAGCCTTGAGGAAGAAGTAAAAAGACTTTTAATACACGGTATAGTTCATCTGCTTGGATATGACCATGAGCTGAGTAAGGAAGAGGAAAAGAGATTTAGAGATATGGAAGATTACATTCAATCAAAAATAGAGCCACCTGCCAGCAGATGACCAAGAAGTCCTGTCATATTCAGGTAAACCCTATCAAACTCCAAGACCCAAAAGTTTCCTTCCTTTTTTAGACTTCTTTCAATAACCTGTATTTGGGAAGAGGCGTGTTTTATGCTTTCCAAAAACAGAAGGGCGTTTTCCTTTGTCTTGAACCTACACCTGAAGGTTCTATAAACCTTCCTTTCCTTCTTTGACAACTCGATAGCTTTTAAAAGACCTTCTAGGAATGCTTTGCCTACATTCAGAAATAGTTCTTGGTCTGCACCGATGCCTTCCTCTTCCATAAATAAAGCCAACCTGAGCAGTCTGTTGGTAAAATAATCGGATGGCAACCCAAGGAGATTAACAGAGGCTATTTCTATATCCTTAAGACTTGAATATAAAGTTACGTATTTTACTCTTTTATTCTTTTCTGAATTTTCCTTAAAAACCACACCTTCCCTTCCCTCATCATTTAAACGTTTCAGCAGTTTTTTAATATCTTCCACATCATCCGGTGTAAATAATCCGAACCTCTCTACGGAAGGTAACCCATATTTCTCTATGAGTCTTTCTTTTTCCGAGTAAGGAAGAAATTCCCGAGAGTTTTTTCTCATGATGTCAAACACGAAAATTTTTATGTCTTCTGTAATATACGGAGGATGTTCATCCACATAGGGGTTTTCTGGACCGGCGACTTCTGCACACAGTATAAGGTCTGGGTTGTCTTCAAAAAATTTCGGGTTTATAAAATCCAAAACCCTTTCTGTCGTAAATGGACATACATACCCTCCTCTGCTGAGGGCTAAAATTTGGTCCTCATACAGGAATATCCTCGTGTTGTATCCATCTACCTTTTCTTCAACGTAAAAAGCTTGGCTAAACTGTTCTCTAATTCCCGTGGAAAGTTGGAATATTCTACCTATATGTGGATATCCCCAAACCACGGTGGTTTTAAATATAGCTGTGCCTCTGGGTATGTCCTTAAAATCATCTGTGAACCTTAAATATTCTAGCCCTTTGTAGTTTTCGCTTTTTACTTTGTTCCTCTTCAGCGCTTCCCTAATCGTTTCTGGGTTTATCTGGTGTTTCATCAGGTTATGTATCTATAAAAGTATAATACACTTTACTCTCCATTCTGTTTTTATTTTTATTCAAGCTTTTTTCTATGCGAAGGTAAGCCAACTGGACATACTCTGGAACAATCTCATAGCCAACGAAATACCTTCCAGTCCTTAGTGTGGCTATGGCAGTCATGGTAATTTTCTTTTTATCTTTTCCACGACTTATATTATTTTAAAATTTTGCTTATGCGAGCAGTAATTTTGGAAAACTTTGGGGATGAGAAAAACCTAAGATTTGTTGAGGACTTTCCTAAGCCAAGTATAGAAGAAGATGAAGTCCTTGTTAGAGTAAAGGCGGTTGCCCTTAATCACTTGGACATTTGGGTTAGGATGGGGGCTTTGGCGGTCAAGCCTGAGCTTCCCCACGTTCTTGGGTCTGACGTTAGCGGTGTGGTAGAAAAGGTAGGCAGTCTGGTTAAAAATGTAAAGGTTGGAGAGGAAGTTATCATCGCTCCTGGCCTTTCCTGCGGAGTTTGTTATGAGTGCCAGTCTGGAAGGGACAACCTTTGCAAGGATTATGACATACTTGGGCTTAAAAGCAAGGGAGGATATGCGGAGTTTGTAAAAGTTCCCGCAAGGAACGTAATACCTAAGCCAAAAAATCTTAGCTTTGAAGAAGCATGCAGTTATCCTCTTACCTTTCTTACGGTGTGGAATGCTTTGGTGAGAAAGGCAAAGATTAAACCCTACAGCAGAGTTCTCATATGGGCTGGGTCTTCCGGTGTGGGTGTAGCAGGCATACAGATAGCAAAGCTCTTTGGTGCCTTTGTTATAGCTACCGCAGGCAATGAAGAAAAGGCAAGAAAATGCTTAGAACTTGGGGCAGATGTGGTAATAGATCACTACAAAGAAGATGTGGTTAAAAAGGTAAGGCAGCTATTTAAGGAAGGGGTAGATGTGGTGATGGATCATGTGGGGGAGAAAACCTTTTGGAAGAGCGTGGAGTGTTTGAAAAAAGGTGGAAAGCTTGTATTCTTTGGCACCACAACAGGCTCAAACGCACAGATAGACATAAGGTATCTGTTTGTTAGAGAGATTGAACTTTTGGGCACCTACATGGGACCAAGGGCAGACCTTTTCAAGATCACTACCCTCTTTGAGAGGGGGCTTTTAAAGCCCGTGGTGGACAGAGTCTTTGAGCTGCACCAAGCCCAAGAAGCTCACAGATACTTGGAAAACTCTATGCACTTTGGGAAACTGGTTCTAAGAGTTTCTTAGGAATATCACCAAGCCTGCTGAGTTTTTTCTTGATTATTTCTTGGGAGTATTTTTCCAAATAATACACTATGGTCTCCACCCTTATTTTTACACTGCCCGCAGGTTTGGTCTCGTCAAGCTCTCCAAATTTGAAAAACAGAGTGCCCGAAGATTCTACGATCTTCTGCACTGGAGTAAAGGTTGGCTGGTCCATACCACACTCGTAAGAGGAAAGTCTTATAACTCCTGTTATCCAAGGGAATTTACTTGCAAACTTTGCACCCCAGATTATCTCGTTGGTGTTTGAGCTGTAAGAGGAGGTCCATACGTCCGATATGTCCAAAGATATGCCAAGCCAGTCCAAAAGCCAATCATCTATTGGAAGGTAGTTATACCAAAGGATGGGATAACCATAAAGTTGAAACTCAGCATCTATTTCGTGTCCTATACCTGGGTCCATGTGATAGGGCCTTGCAAGAACCAAAAGGGCTGGTCTGTTGTTTGCTACACACCACCTCATTATCTCAAGGGACTTAGATCTCATAGACCTTTCAAACTCCTCAAGGGCTTCAAAACCTTCTTTTACCGCCTGAACAACCTGATTGTAAGTTAGACCATCCACCGCATCTTTTAGGGCTTCGTAAAGATACTTTGGTAAAAGCTCAGGTTCTGCAAAAGGCACAAAGGGAGAAACATACTTTATACCCCTTTCCTTAAACTCGTCCCTTTCCTTTAGAAAACCTGCCTTTATGTTTTCTGGAGCCATCATCACCCTTGTGCAACACAGAGTGTCCAACACATGACCTTTTAAAAAGGAAGGAAGGGAATAGATCATAGGCACAAAAAGGATGTTTATATCTTTTTGAAGCAGTTCTCCTATATGACCCGCTAAAGCCTTCACAGGAAAACAGCTATCCATAGTTATCCTTCCCTTTCCGTAAGTTCTGTACTGTTCTTCTGAAGTATCTGAGCTAAAGACTACCCTTAGTCCCAAGCTTTCAAAGAATCCTACCCAAAATGGAGCAGTTCCCCAAATGTTTAAAAACTTTGGTATTCCTACCTTAATGGATTTTTTGCTTTCTTCTTGGCTTGAAGGCTTCCTTTTTAGCAATTTGGGAAAGGTTAGGAAACTCATTTTGAACCCTCCTTAACTCCTGCTGTAATACCTTTAGTTCCTGCTCGTCTTCCACCAAGCCTTTTGGGCAAGCATTGCCAACTATTAACCTTAACCATCCCTTTTCCAACGGAACTTTGCTCCAACTTCTTCCTTCACCTTCTCCTACATATACATCTATGAACGTCCTTTGGCAGTTCATAGGACACCACCTACAAACTGTGTCCGCAGAAGTGGTGGTTTTGTAGGTTAGATTTTCTATAACTTCAAAGCCTCTAAATCTTGTCCTTCCTTTGGCTTCCAAAGCGAGCAGGGCTACACCAAGGGCTCCCGCCTCTCCTGGATAGGGATGGACTACCACTTCAGCCCCAGGCACCTTGGACCTTATAAAGTCCCTCTGGGCCTTTACAACTGCCAAGTTCTTGTGGGTTCCACCCTGAAGGACAAACTTCCTACCTATTTGGGCTAAGTTGTTTATGTTTCCTGCGTATATCCACACGTTCATTGGAAGGATGTAACACAGTCCCGCAAGTATCTCCTCTGCCTTCCACCCCTTCCTTTGCTGATTTACTATGTCGCTCTGCAAGAACACTCCACATCCCATGGTAAAGCTTGGAATAGCCTTTGCAGTAAAGGCTAAGGAAGCTATCTCCTGCAGTGGTATGCCAAACCTTTCTGCCACGCCCTGCAAAAAGGCACCATTTCCAGAGGAACACTGAGAGTTTAATCTAAAATCCACCACAGACCCGTTCCTAAGGATCAGGATCTTTACATCCACACCTCCCACATCACATATGCAGTCTGCATCCGGAAAGAACTTCAGCGCTCCAGTAGCATGAGCGACAGTTTCCACCACCGCATAGTCCGCACCGAGCACATCCTTTAAAAGGTCCTTTCCATAACCAGTAAGCCCAAGCCCTATAACTTCCACATCCTCCCCAAAGAAATCTTTTATCTGTCTAAATATCCCCTTTGCGTCCTCTATGGGATTGCCCTTACTGAGCTGATAGCAGGAAAATACAGGCTCTCCATCTTCGGAGACACAAACCGCTTTGGCGGTAGTTGAACCAAAATCGCAACCTATTGCGATCCTTTTAACCTTCTTTGGCGTTATAACTTTGTACTGTCCTTCGTATTCTTTTAGAAATTCTTCCAGTTCTTCTTTGGAAGATACCAAACCCTTTCTTCCCTCCCTTAGCTTTTCTTCGTATTGCCCCTCTTCTATCCACCATTTAAGCTTTTCTAAACCTTGGTAGTATCCCCCTTCTTCTTCCATGGCGTAAAACACGCATCCGAGTGAAGCGTAATAAAGGGAGTTTTCAGGAACTACAACCAACTGATCCATCTCCTCCTCTGAACAGTCAATGATGTTTCTTTCCTTCCAGATTCTTCTGAGATGAACCTTCCAGGCTTCCTGAAGCCCCTTGAAAAATAGGTTTGGACCTCCCAAAAGTAGCACCTTATACATGGGAGTATTTCCCTTTGTGAGCTGTGTCAGATTTTGATAGACCACCGCCTCAAAAAGGGATGCCATTATTTCTTCTGCCGGCACTCCAGCTTTTTGAAGAGTATTCACGTCAGCTTCCGCAAATATACCACACTTAGCACTAACCTTGTGCAGACTATAGCCTATGTATCCCATAGAACTGAGTTTTTCCTGTGGAATGCCAAGCTTTCTTGCGGTCTTTTCTATAAAAGTTCCCGTTCCCCCTGCGCAAGCATTCTGCATAAACACCTGCTTTACCCTTTTGCCCTCCACCTCCTTAAAAAAGATAGCCTTCATGTCCTCCCCACCTATTTCACTTACAAACCTCACGTCCGGATGTAGTTTTTCCACCGCAGTAGAAACTGCTACCACTTCTTGAACAAACTTACCACCCACCAACGGAGCCAACAGCGTAGCACCAGAGCCCGTAAAGTAGACCCTGTCTCTGCCAGCGGTCAAACCGTAATGCTTTTCAAGTCTTTGCAAAAACTCCAAAACCTTTTCGGCGGTCTTCGTATTGTGTCTCTCGTAGGCTTTGTCCAATATCTTTCCGTTATCGTCCACCAAAACATACTTGCAGGTAGTGCTACCTACATCTATACCGACTATCATCTTACCTTCCCCATCAGCTTTGCTATATGATAAACGTAATTGGCTGCAGTGCCAATATAACCGTATCTTGGCACCCTGTAGGTAGCCCTTCTTAGCTCTGGATGATCTGCCTCAAACTCCCTTATCTTTTCAATAGTTAAACCTGTTTTTTCTAAGACCTCTTCAAACTCCTGCTTTGCCCTTCTTTTAGCCTCTGTTAGCACCATTTGACAACGAGAGTATGCATGCACCTCCGAATCGCCCTTTACTTCTATGGGTGCATAAAGCAAATCCGGATAGTCAGCCAAGACCTTTGCCATAGCTCCAACGGACATAGTATTGGGCAAACAACCATAAGGAGATAGCTCGCATATCATATGAGCCTGTTTGTGCTTGAGCGAATATAGAGCCTTTCCTATGAGCATGTGCCCTTCACCGCCGGTTAATCTGTAGTAAAAGTAAGGTCTTGCAAGCTCCTTTAGTTCTCTCTGGTCTGGCAGTGGATTGGGAATGTAATTTAGAGCTTTTCTAAGCTTGTCGTAAGTTCTTCTGTAAAGCCATGCAAAAAAGGAAATTATAGCTTTCTTTAGATAGTATCTCTTCACAAAAGGCTTGGCATCCTCCAGCTTGAAAAGCTCCATGTTTATCAGATAGTCCATCCAAACCGCCACAGGTGGTGGTATTACTTCTGCGTTTTCTTTTTCTAACCATCTTTTTATGTTATAGTTGCCATCTCCTTCGTGAGTTTGAAGCCAAAACTCCCCAGTTATTTTCACCCTTGGTTTTGGCTGAAGCCTATCCACTTCTATCTCGCTCCACAGCGCTTTTACTTCCTCGAGAGCCTTTACAAAGTAGTCTGTGAATATGTGCCAAAGCAAATTCCTAAGCTTTTTACCTACAATAGGTCTGTTTTTTAGCTTTTCGTATAAAAGCTCTACACTTTGATTTAAAACTTGGTCCGTTTGTCCTTTTTTAACCTCGTAAGGTCTAATTGCATACTCCATATCTGTTAGTAAGTCCCCCATAAACATGGAAAAAACAAGCCCCAAAGTAAGTGGCATGCTTATTTCCAAACCCCCACCCTCTACAGATTGCTCAAGCTGTAAAAGGTCCAAAAGAAAGATCCTGAAGTCTTTGAGGTTTAACCCTTCCAAAACCCTTTCGTAAGACTCGTGATACTGTCCAAATCTACATGGACCGCATGCTCCCACTGTAACAAATACGTAATTGTTCTTAACCGCATCCCTACCTTCTGACTTTTCAATGTTCATAAGAGTTCTTGCCAGGTTTCCCGCTGTAAAGGTAGTAGGACAGCAAGCACCTACGTCTATGTATTCTTTGCCTATGTCCAAGTCAATCCTTTCTATGTTTGGAAGAGCTTTTGCCTTGTATCCCATATTTTCCAAGGCTCCTTCCATGAGTCTTTCGTGCTTAAAGGTGAGCCCACCAAAAAGTATGGTGGTGTGTGCTCTTTCTTCCTTTGTAAAAGGTCTTGGCTTGTAGGCTCTATATTCAAAGGCTAAAGTTTCCATACTACACCCTCCTTTATGGTTTTTTATAAAAATAACATACAGATCCAAACACTTAGGTGAGCTATATCATCGTTTGTTTTTTATATTAATTTAACTGCACAAATAACGATAAATAAAAGGCTTGAATTAACGTCGGGTAGTTCATATACTTAAAGCAGGAGGTGAAGCTATGGTAAAAGTTCTGTCTTTTTTAGCTTTCCTTACACTAGTTGTTTCTGTATTAGTTTCTTATGCTCAGCAAAGCCAAGATCATCACCACAGGATGAGCCCCCAGGTTCATAGATGTATGAAAGTAATGGAGGATCCAAAACATATGGAGGAGATGATGAGGTATATGATGCAAGAAAGAAGGGAGATGATGAAGCAGATGTTTGAAAGAAACCCAGATATGAAAAAGATGATGGAGGAGATGCTAAGATGAGCTTGGTTTTCTTTTTCGTCTTTTCGCTTTTTGCCTTTGCAAAACCAGAGATAACAGCTTACTACAATCCAAACTGTGGATGTTGCACGTCTTACTTTTCCAAGTTGGAAAAGGAGGGGTTCAAAATCAATAAAGTCAAAGTTTCTTACGAGGAATTGGATAGAATAAAAAGCAAGCTGAACATTCCTATAAACCTAAGGTCTTGCCACACTATGGTCTATGATGGAAGATTCATAGAGGGTCATGTGCCACCGGAGGGTGTAAGGTTAGTTCTTAGGGACAAAAACATAAAAGGTGTTGGTTCTCCTCACGGAATCAAGAGCGGGAAAGGTGGATACGAAGATAAATACGAGGTGGTAAAATGAGCTGGCATAGAAGGGACTTTTTAAAGCTTATGCTTCTTTTTGGCATTGCCTACTCTGTTCCGAGTTTTTCCGCTTTCAGAAGGCTTGAGGTGGCAGATGCCAGAGAAAAGGATGAGCTTTTGGAATATACGTTGGTTGTAAGAAAGGAGCCTGTGGAGGTGGGACAAAGAAGGGGAGTGGGAACTCTGATAAACAGCCTTTTACCCTCACCCCTTCTTAAGTTTAAGGAAGGAAAGGAAGTGGTCATTCATGTGATAAACGAGATGGATGAGCCTACTTCTATCCACTGGCACGGTTTGCTTGTGCCAAATGAGATGGACGGTGTGCCCGGTGTTGTTTTCCCCGGAATACCTCCCAAAAGTAGATTTACTTACAGGTTTCCGGTTGTTCAATATGGCACCTACTGGTATCACTCTCATTCTTTGATGCAAGAGCAGTTGGGTATGTATGGTCCGCTTATTCTGGAGCCGAAGGAAGAGGATGTTATAAAAGCAGATAGGGATTATGTGATCATGCTTTCCGATTGGACGGACGAAGACCCTCACCGTATTCTCTCAAACCTAAAAAAACACCCGGGATATTACAACTTTCAAAAAAGAACTTTGGGGGACTTTTTAAGGGAGGCAAGGGAAAAGGGCTTTTATCCAACCCTAAAAGAAAGGCTCATGTGGGCTCAGATGAGGATGGACTCAAGAGACATAGCAGATGTTACAGGCTATACCTACACCTACCTGATGAACGGCCAAACCACGGAAGAGAATCCAACCTTTCTTTTTAAACCGGGCGAAAAGGTAAGGCTAAGGTTTATAAACGCATCGGCTGCTACCTATTTTAATGTGAGAATACCCGGCTTAAAGATGACAGTGGTCCAAGCGGATGGTCAAAATGTCTATCCGGTGGATGTGGATGAGTTTCGTATTGCTATAGCAGAAACGTACGACGTAATCGTAGAACCAAAAGAAGAAAAAGCCTATGCCATATACGCAGAAGCTATGGACAGGAGCGGTTTTGTTATGGGAACCCTTGCCCCAAGGAAAGGTATGAAAGCAGTCCCACCACCAAAGAGAGAAGTGCCCGAACTGACTATGGAGGATATGGGACATCACGGACACATGGGCCACGGACACAATCATCACCACGAGGGCTATAAGATGATGTTGGATGTGAGTAAAAACCCTTTTGGTGTGGATGCGGACATGGTAGTAAGTAACCCTATGCCAAAGCTTGACGATCCTGGGGTAGGGCTGAGAAATCAAAAGCACAAAGTTCTAACCTACGCAGATCTTGTAAGTGCAGAGGAGTATCCCATAGGAAAACCAGAACGCACCATAGAGATCCATTTGGTAGGAAACATGGAGAGATTCATCTGGAGGATGTATTCTTACGA
Organism: Thermocrinis jamiesonii; assembly: GCF_000702425.1. Classification (NCBI taxonomy): domain Bacteria; kingdom Pseudomonadati; phylum Aquificota; class Aquificia; order Aquificales; family Aquificaceae; genus Thermocrinis; species Thermocrinis jamiesonii. Next base: position 26,445 of record NZ_JNIE01000004.1, on the reverse strand, counting down.
TGGCAAAAAGCTAAGCTCAAGGTTTGAAGATGTAATACCTTTGAGGTATGGAGAAACTGTAAGGTTTGTGTTCATAAATCACACCATGATGCACCATCCTATACACCTTCACGGCATGTGGATGTATTTAGACAACGGGGGAGACACCTTAAACCCAAGAAAGCATACCATAGACGTAAAGCCAGCTGAGGTGGTGGAGGTTATAGTCAAGGCGGATGCCTATGGAAATTGGGCTCTTCATTGCCATATCCTGTATCACATGGACGCAGGAATGTTTAGGATAGTGAAAGTGGGATGATGAGGCAAATATTTTTTGTAATTTTTATACCTATTCTGACCTTTGGGCAGGAGTTCTATCCCATAGAGCCTATGCATCCAATAAGGTATTGGGGTGTTTTTGTGGATAAGTTGGAATACAGAGAAAAGGAAAAAAACCTAAATTTAGAGCTTGATTCTTTTTACGGAGGAGATTATCACAAATTATGGCTTAGTTTAGAAGCAAAGAAAGAACTAAAAAGGGGAGATTGGGAGTTTGAAAGGGCAGACCTGCTCTTTGGAAAGGCTATCTCTAGCTTTTTTGACATAAGGGTTGGGGGTGGCTATGCGGGAAAAAAAGACGAGGGAAGAACCAGGCTTGCAGTAGAATTGGTAGGATTGGCTCCCTATTGGTTTGAAACTGAGCTTAGTTTTTACCTCACTCACAAAGGAGAGCCTTACGGAAAATTAAAAGCAGAGTATGACCTTCTTTTAACCCAAAGATTGGTGCTTCAGCCGGAAGTGGAAGTTTTAGCAAGCGCTAAAACTATAGAACCGCTTGAAATAGGTAAGGGAATAAGCAATGTAGGACTTTCTATCAGGCTAAGGTATGAAATAAAAAGAGAAATAGCTCCTTATGTGGGCTTTTCTTGGGAAAGAAACTACGGAAAAACAAAGGAATTAAGGGGAAAAGTTGAAGAAAGCACTTTTTTAGTAGGATTGAGGATGTGGTTTTAGGAGGTTCTGGCATGATAAAGATACTGTTGGTTCTGGCTTTAGGTCTAAGCATTGCACTATCCCACGAAAAAGTGCCAACCCAAGAGTTAAAGCCCGAAGAAAAAATCCACTATCCGCCGGTGGTTAAGCTACATCCGCCCACCACTCACTTTTCAATAGCCCTACCTACTATCCTTTTCTTGGTATCTGCTTTTTACTCTCTGACTAAAAGAAGAGAAAGGGACATCATCATAGCCCTTTCCCTTCTGAGCTTTTTTGCTATAGCTGGCTCTGTAACAACTGGTTATATTGCCCACGAAAGCATGGCAAACATTCCCATAGAAGAAAAAGCGCAAGAGATCCTTCACACGCACCAAAGCGTAGGGTTTGTTTTGCTTGGTTTGTCTTTGGCGGTGTTTTTGTTTAGTTTTTTAATAAACAAAAATCCTGCGTTTAGAATTTTGCATTTAATTCTCTGTCTTGCTTTGGTTTTAGGAGTATTCTATCAGGGCAACCTTGGAGGCACGCTGGTTTATGAATATTCGGTGGGGGTGCCTGTAAGATAATTTAATATTATGATCCTCCAGAAATTATTGGAAGATGTATCCTCTGCGAAAGAATCTGTAAAGATAGTCTCCGCTTGGATTAGGGGGGAGATTTTGGAAGAGCTCATAAGGGCAATAAAGCCCAAAGTAAAGTTGGAGGTTATACTCAGAGCTGGCGAAAAAAAGGACCTTGAAATAAGCGACTACAGAGTTTTTAAAGCAGTTAGAGATTTTGGCGGTGAGATCTACATAAATCCGAGGTTGCATGCAAAGTTTGTAATAGTGGATGACAAGAAGGCTTACGTAGGTTCTGCCAACCTTACCTATACGGGAGTTATGGAGGGCAACTTAGAAGCGGTGGTGAGTTTAGAAGATAGAGCTAAAATTAAAGAGCTTTTGGACCTTTGGGAAGTTGTAAAGAAGGAATCGGTAAAGATAGACAAAAGGACAGTGGCGGTAGTTATAAGGTCTTACTCTTCCACAGAACTGGACGTGCTTCTTTTGGAGGAATTACCCGAGCAAAGTTTCTTAAAAGTAAATACAGAAAAAGGTTTTCTGGTTTGCAAGATAAACCACATAAACAGCTTAGGCATGGAAAACCTTTTGCAAAACGTGAAAATGGTGCAAAAAGACTGGGTTGTTGCATTGATAAACAGTATGGCGGAAGAAAGTGGAAGGATAAAAGTTGGAAGAGTTCATATGGTTTGTGAATATGTAAGAACCAAAGAGGAGGAAAAAGAAAGCTCTTTTGGTGTTCCCTTGAGGGTTTTGGACGTTGGAACGCAGTTATTGAAAATGGACGAAGAGGAAGAGCTTTTGGAGCTTATGAGCACCAACATGTCGGGCTACCCTATGGACGTTAAAGTATTTGCAGGAAGGTTGTTTGGAGTTAAAACTCCAGCTTACTTAGACCTTACAAAGATTGCCAGTATGCACATGGCGGTCTTAGGCACCACAGGCTCTGGAAAAACCACCTTTGTAGCAAGGCTTTTAAAAAACATAAAAGACCTAAACTACGCACAGGTGTTTGTTATAGACCTGTTTGGAGAATACCATAAAAGGCTTGGAGATGACAATCTGGAGTATGTGAAAATTCCCTATACCCTATTTCCAATATGCGTGGATGATGTAAAGGAGCTTTTCAAAAGGTATGGAATTGATATAAGTGAAAAATCTACAGAAGAGAAAAGCTTTTTTGGAAAAATAAGAAAGCTTTTAAAACCAGACTTGAGAAAAATAGCCTACAGCGAAAGGTCTTTGGAGGATATGCTCTTGGACGCACCCAAGGACATCAAAGAATACTCCCAAGAGCTTTTAGAACTACTCTCAAGGGACTTTGGGGAAGAATCTACAAGAAATCAGAAAGATGTCTGGCAAAAGGCTACGCAAATCGTTAGCTCTCAAAGGGGAATAGTTTTGTGTGATCTGAGTGACCTTATTGATCCAGAGTCTCGCCTTAACATTGTGGGGCTTATTATGAAAGAAATATTCCTCTCCTCTATGAAGGATGGAAAAAGAAGATTGGTAGTTCTTGAAGAGGCTCACAACTTTGCACCAGAAAGAGGAGCCACAGATTTGCCCACAGGAAGAGAAAACATAGCCTTGCAGATGACAAAAAGAATCGCCCTTGAAGGGAGAAAGTTTGGAGTTGGGCTTATAGCCATAACCCAAAGACCAGCAAACCTAAACAAATACATACTCTCCCAAATGAACACTCAAGCCATTTTTAGGCTTGTGACGAAAAACGATTTGGATGCGGTGTCTGTATTCTTTGGAGAAAGGGATTGGAAGCTTTTGAATTTACTGCCTTTGCTTAAACCGGGCACGTTATACCTTAGTGGGTTGGCTGTTCCCTTTGGTATGCTCTTAGAAATTGAGCTTTAAAGCTCTAATAGTATAGTAACTGGGCCGTCGTTTAGGATAAAAACCTCCATGTGAGCACCAAAGATGCCTGCCTGAACCGGCACATATTCGGAAAGCTTCTTTACAAAGTACTCGTAAAGCTGTCTTGCCCTTTCGGGCTTTTCTGCTTCTTCAAAGCTTGGCCTTCTGCCCCTTTGAGTATTTGCGTAGAGGGTAAATTGGGAAACCACCAGTGCAGAACCACCCACGTCCAGTAAAGAATAATTAAACTTTCCCCTTTCATCTTCAAATATTCTCAAATTTACTACCTTCTCCACGAGCTTGTCTGCCAACTGTTCCGTATCTCCCACCCTTATACCAAGCAATAGATTCAATCCCTTTCCTATTCTTGCAACCTCTTTTCCATCAACCACAACCCACGACTCTTTTACTCTTTGCACCAACACTCGCATAACACTAAAGCCTACAAAGAACTGGCACTATTTCAAACTTCAGATCCTGTCCAAGTATTAGCCTTATCATAGCTCTAAGGTTAGGAGAATTGTCTGTAAAGAAAAGCCTTAGGTTACCTTCACCCTCATTCCTTGCTATCTGACTAACCTTCTTAGCAACCGCTTCTGCCGAATCTACCACATCCACCTCTCCCATAAACTGTTTTATAGGCTCTTTCAGGAGAGGGTAATGGGTGCAACCAAGTATAAGTGTGTCTATCTTACCTTTCAGCTCCTGAAGATAGTATTCTATAACGCTTTTAGCTATGGTTCCGTTTAGTATGCCTTCTTCTACCAGTGGGACAAACAAAGGACAAGCCTTTGCAAAAACCTGTGCGCCATAGCTTTCCAAAAGCTTTTGATAGGCCTTGCTTTGAATTGTGCCCCGTGTTCCTATTACCCCGATCTTCTTTTGTTTGGAAATTTTTATAGCCTTTTCCACTCCTGGCTGTATTACCCCTATTACTGGAATGGAAAGTTTGTCTTTCAAAGCCTCCAGAGCATAAGCGCTGGCGGTGTTGCAGGCAACTACCAAAAGCTCTACACCAAAGGAAAGCAAAAACTCCGCACACTCAAGGCTGTATCTTTGAATAGTTTCCTTGGACTTGCCTCCGTAGGGGACCCGGGCCGTGTCCCCCAAGTAAAAAAAATCCACAGAGGGTAGCTCTTCCCTAAGTGCCTTTAAAACAGTTAATCCACCTACACCCGAGTCAAAGATACCAATTTTCATGTTCTTTTTAGGTAAGTTTCTTATATTATAATACTTTGAATAACCTTGCTTAGGAGGTGTTGTCATGAAGAAGGTTTTCGTGCTCTTGATGGTAGGCCTTGCAAGTGTGTCTTTTGCCAGTGAGCAACTTGCTAAGCAAAAGGGCTGTATGGCGTGCCACGACCTGAAGGCAAAGAAAGTAGGCCCATCCTATGCAGACGTAGCTAAAAGGTATGCGGGCAAACCAGACGCTGTGAATTACTTGGCTGGTAAGATCAAAAAGGGTGGAGCTGGAGTTTGGGGTCCTGTGCCTATGCCTCCTCAGAACGTGACTGATGCAGAAGCCCAGCAACTTGCTAAGTGGATTCTGAGCGTAAAATAAGAGAACTTCTTTCGGAATTTGTTCTGCTTCACTTCAAAAGACCGGTGGAGGCGGACTTCAGAGATCTGAGGTCTGCCCTTCTCTTTTGTATGTTCTTAGACTGGTTTGGTTTAGATAATCCTCTTGGAATATACATCTTAGACTTCTATCCAGAACTTCTCTCGGAGTTTCATCTTTGGCACAGGACCTTGGGTTTAGAGCATTTTAGCCTGAGCTTTTTGCCGTGTTGCTAAAAAGGGTTTATATGTTCGGTGGGAAGGGGGGCGTTGGGAAAAGTACGCTAGCCTGCGCTTTGGCGTTAAGGCTCTCCGAAAAGGGTTCCACCCTTTTGGCTTCCTTAGACCCAGCCCACTCTCTATCTGGGATCTTAGGAGTTTCTGTGGGAAGTGAGATTGTGCAAGTTTCCCCAAACTTACATGCGGTGGAGTTTGACGCTCAAAGGATCGCAGAGCAGTATGTAACCAGAGTTCTAAAAAGTTTGGAAGAGAGTGTATCAATGTCTGTTCTTGAAGGGGCAAAGAAGTTTGCATCTCTCATATCCTCTTCCCCCACTTCCTTAGAAACCGCCGTGTTTGACAAGCTTGCTGAACTTCTCCCTAAGTATCAGTATGTGGTCTTGGACTTTGCTCCAACCGGACAGATTCTAAGGTTTTTTAGTTCCCTACAGATGGTGGATGAGTGGCTAAATTTTCTTGTCAAGCTTGGAGAAAAACAGAAAGAGATAGACAGGTTTATGGGAAGAGAAAGAAGCTTACCAAAGCTCTTAAAAGAAAGGTCTGAAAAAGTAAAGTTTTTGGTTCAAATCTTAAAGACTAAAGGCTTACTCTATGCAGTAGCAAGGGAAGAGCCCCTCTCAATGCAAGAGGCAGAACTGTTGAAAAGAAACGGGTTTATAAGAACAAAGATAGTCATAAACTGCCATTCTTCCGCTGACTACCCTTTTTTGAAAGTCCCATGGGTAGCCAATCCTTACGGTGTGGAAAGACTAAAAGAAGTCCCAATAGAAAGTTTGATAGAAGAAGAGTGATCTTTAGAAAATCCCAAATTCACCTATCCTCAATAACCATTAGAAGATGGGGGCTCATCTTTCCATTTACAAAGGAGTTTTCTCTGACCAGCAACCTTTTTACCACACCCTTGGTAGGAGAAACTATTCTGCAGTACTCCACTAACTTTTCCAAACCTTTGAGCTCAGATTGGATAGACTGATACACGGCTTGTTCCCTCTCATATTTGTTCTTCCAATCTTCGTATTCACTTCTTGAGAGTAACCCCCTCTCGTAAAGGCTTTCATACCTCTTGAAATCCCTTTCAACTTTGTCAAGTTTTAGCCTTTGGGCTAAGAGCTGTGCTCTAAGTCTTTCAATCTCCGAAAGATAAAGGGAAGGATCTATCTCCACAAGCAGTTGGCCTTTTTCTACTCTTTGCCCTTCTTTCACATAGATCTTTTTCACTACCCCCTTGACTATAGCATGAACTTCCACTTCCTGAGAAAAACCAAAGGAAAACATCAAAAGACTAATCAGACTTAATAAAATCATGGCTTCCCTCCAAAACTAAAAACGGATCTAAGCCAAGAGTACTGTATAGTTTAGCAAGGAACAGCATTATTTCGTATTTTGCTTTCATAACCTGTCTTTCTGACTCGGATTTTTCTGCCATCGCATAGCCCAAATCAAAGGCAAGCTCAAGTTCGTATTCGGACCTTCTAAGGGTGAGGTTTTCCTCTGCATACCTGTCCATAACCAATGCATGATCCAGTTTGGAGATGAGATAAGAATATTCGTAATCTGCTGAATGTATTATTAGCTCAAGCTGTTTTATAGAGTCCTCAATCTCCAAAAGCAAAGAGTTTCTTTGATTGCTAAGTTCAATTAGATTAAAGGGAGCGCTTGGATCAAAGATCGGCAGTATTATCTCCACACCAACGCGCCAACCTTCTTGGCTGTATGCTTTAGTTATGGGGGCTCCTGTCCTTAAAGTGTTTCCTATCTCTCCCCTTAGTTGCAGTCTAAGGTCAAAAAACCTTTTGGACTCTTCCAATCTATGATCATACATGGCAAGTAAAAGCCTCTTTATCCTCAGAGTTGAGCTCTTTTCTTTACCTATACTAAGTAGTTTTTCTTTATCAAGGCTTCCCCTCTTTGGCTCAAAGTGTATACTTTCCAAGTTTATAAAATCATTCATCTTCAACCCAACCAGCTTTTTTATCCTATATAGGGTTTGGTTATACTCATACTGCGCTTTTATTAGCTCAGCCCTCTTTTCCCTATATACCGCTTCAAGTTTAAACACCTCCAAGTCTGTGGTAAGACCCAGCTCTTTTCTTTGAACTGCTCTATCAAACCTAACAAAGGCTATTGCCATCTCTTCCCTTTTCACCTCTGTAAGTTTTGCCAAAAGCTCTGCCTGCACAAAGAGCTCAAGAAGAGTAACTTTTAGCTCTTTCTCCAACTGGCTCTTAACTTCTCTCTGTATTTCCGTTCTAAGTTTGGCAGATCTTATCTTAGGTATTGTTTTTCTGTATTCATACAGCGTGCTCAAAAAACTAATTCCGTAAGGATTTTCCCATTCATTCCTTTGAGAGTTATAAATAACACCCGTTCCAAAGACTATGTTGGGAAGGAAAAAAAGCTTGGATTCCACTTCCCGTGCTTCCAAAGAGGATAACTCGTTTAGCATTTTTCTAATTTCCGGATTGTTTTTCAGTGCCAACTGATAGGCTTTTTTTATGTCAAGCTTGACAACCTCCTGCCCGTAGCATAGGGAAAGCAGAAGCAGGAAGAAAAGGATCATTTTTTATTTTCTCTCAAAAAATTAACTAAATTAGTCCTCTTGTAGTGCTCTTCCACTATCCACCTTCCTATAAGTATAAACTCTTTCGGTTCTATGTAGCCAGGCACTTTGGCTATAACTTCGCCTTTCTTGTCAAAGAACATAAAGACGGGTGTTAGCCTAACGCCGTGCTTTAAAGCAAACTGTCTTTCTGTGAGCTTTTTACCGTCAAAATCCACTACTTCCAAACTTCCCCTTATGTCTATCTCCACCATATTGAAGTGTTTTGTGTAATAGTTTTGCACATCTTTATCTTGGAAGGTAATCCTTCTCATCTTGTCGCAGAAAGGACAGCCCTCTTGATGAAACATAATAAACAGATACTTTCCTTCACGGACCGAATCTTCTAAATCCTCTTTCAGATTTAGAAAAGAGGGCTTGAGAAATGGTATAGGAGCACTGTAAGCTGTTGCGAAAATTACCAATAAAACTACCAATACACGATAAAGCACTCTCCACATAATAAAAAAAAATTTAATCCTTGGTCTTGCAACTATTCATTAATTTCACGCCTAAATATAAAGCTGCTTCGAAAAATCTTCTATCTGCTGAAGGGACATCCCAATGAAGGATTTTTCGAACAACCTACCTAAATATTTTAAAAATCTCTCCCTTAAGGGTGAGTATGCATGGAATGTTTGTCTATGCGGAGGGGAGCTCTTCTGCTTTCCACCTTTTGTAGAGGTTATGCTCAATCCTTAGGCAATCCAAAGCTTTACCTACTACAAAATCCACCATCTCTTCTATGCTTTTGGGTTTGTGATAAAAAGCGGGACTGGCAGGTAGGATAACAGCACCTGCTTTGGCAACTTTGAGCATGTTTTCCAAATGGATCAAAGAATAGGGAGCTTCTCTGATGATCAGAACCAACGGAACCTTTTCCTTTAGGGCTGTTTCGCTAACTCTGTGGATGAGGTTTTGATTTATACCATTTGCTATGCAACCGAGCGTGCTCATTGAGCAGGGGGCAATCAAAACGCCAGCGTAGTTTATCAGTCTTGAACCGCTGGCTACTCTGTCCGCTATAGCTTTCTCAGAGATAAGGCGAACCTTTGGAAACTTTTGCTTAACGTCTTTTAACGAAAGATTTAACTCTTCTTTTAGCACCACAGCGCCTGCGGTAGAAATTATAAGGTCCAAGTGAAAGTTCATACTATAAAGGACTTCAAGTAGTCTGTATCCATAGATACTTCCGCTGGCACCGGTTATGCACAAAACTATGTTTTTTTTCACTTTCTATCCTGTTTTAAATCCCAAGAAAAAACCTGCCGAAAAGGCAGAAGAAAAGGCTACTGTTTTAAAAATACCCCTGACGAATTCATCCACTCCAGAGAACAAAGATTTTACAAGGACCCAAAGCTGGGTCCAGTTTATATCAATAAAGCCTTTACTCTGAAGCCAAAAAAGGGAGAGAAGGTAAAGTCCCATCAGCATCAAAAAAAGGTTCAACAGCTTTTTTACCGCAAAGCCAACCACAAACCCTGCAAATCCTGCATAACCCAAGTCTGCTATCAAACCTTCCAAGCTCATTGATATCTAAACACGCTTGGATTTAGTATGTCCGGATAGTTTGTAGTCATCTCGTAATCAAAGAGCTGTTTTCTTATTCTTTCTAAATCTTTTCTGTTAGGCTTGAAAGGATAGCTCCTTATATCTGTTGGTGAGCTGTCTCCAAAGGGTCTGTTGCAAGCGGTTTCGGTAGTTTTCCCTCTACATCCAGAAGTCATAAACGGCCTTCCGCTCCAGAAAAGCTCTTCAAAGGTTTCCTTTGGAATGCCAAAGTCTATAACCTGTCCCTTTTCGTTGAACTTCATGTCCTCATATCGGGCTATTTGATTGTCTATTAAATACCTTGCAAACTGAACTCTTCTAAACTGAGGTGCGGGACAGGGCGGTTCTTTCTCCATCATTGAACCTTCTTCGGGCCAAAAAGAGAAAAGGTGAGTTCTTGCCCCTAAGTCTCTAACTTTTTGAATTGTCTCTATCATCTCCTGCTCTGTTTCTCCCAGTCCCACCACAAGGTGGCACCCTACATAACCATCCCCCATCACATCGCAAGCCCACTCCAAAACTTTCCAGAATGTTTCCCACCTGTGAGGGCTGTTCATAGGTCTTCCTCTTAGTCTTTCAAACACCTCCGGTGTTCCACAGTCTATTGCTACTGTAACCGTGTCCGCCCCAAGCCTTTTGTAATCAAGTATATCCTGATAGGTTGTGCCCGTGGCGTTTATCAATAAAGAAACAAAGATCTTATCTCCCAACCTCTTTACAACCCTTTCCAACACTTCCTTGGTGTCCCTTATGGCTCTTGGGTGAGTTATCTGGGCTATGCACAGTCTTTCTACATGTCCTACCTTTTCTGCCCTATCTATTATCTCATCCAGCTTTACCGTAGGCCACTCAACCCTGATGAAGTTCTTCTTTGAGTATTCCACTTCCCTTGCCTTCTGAAGACCACAGTAAGCACAGGTAGCATGGCATCCGGAAGGATAGGTCAGAAGCGTATTTATACAACTAAGTTTTGTATTTCTATAAAACTGTCCAGGCACTATACCCAAGGTCATAGCAGCAGCCATGCTTATTTGAAGATACTCTGGACTTTCCCTTTGGACAGTTAAATTCTCCAAAAGCTTTCTATCCATACCTTACCTCCTGCAAAGAGTATTATAAATCCTCTTTTATTCCTCTTAGTCTGACTGTGGTCTTTCTTTGCCTTATTTCCTGCAAGCTTGTTTTCTCTTCCACTTTACCCTTTATCATCAGATGCTTTAAACTTTCTTCAAAAGCTCTCTCTAAATTGTAAAGGCTTTGGTTTTTTATCTCCTCTGGCACAAGGTGATAGTCCTCCCTAAGTATAGCTTCTGCAAGCTCCATGGCATACGGCGATAGGTTGAGTTTGTATAGATCTTCTTTATTTCCCAAACCATTATACAATCCAAAAAGGAAAACCCTTTCGTGAAAACTAAGCTTTTCCTTTGCTTGCTCCTTTGGTTTTTCTTGATGTTTGGGCAGTTTATCCGCAAGAACAGAAACGGGTATGTTGGTTTTTTTAGAAAGGGTAGTTAAAAGGTCAATTTGATGGAGTTTATCTTTAACAAAACCGCAAAAGTATAGGTAATCCTCTATGGCTTTACTGTCTTTTTTTGCCAATAGCCAACTGAAGATGTCCTTTGCTTCTTTCAGTGCGTTTTGAAGTTCTTTCTTTTGCTTTTTTACAAAGGTATCTGGATCCTCTCCTTCTGGAAGAAGGAAAACTTTGACTTTCAAACCCTCCCTTAGAAGGTGGGGTGCGGTTTGCTTTATGGCTTTTCTTCCTGCTTCGTCTCCATCAAACATTAAAATGACTTCTTCAGCGTAAGCGGATATGATCTTAGCATGATCCGGTCCAAGGGATGTGCCCATGGGTGCTACAGTCTCTGGAAAACCTTCTTGATGCATACTCATAACATCAAAGTATCCTTCCACAATTATGACCCTTCTTTTTTCCCTAATATAGCTTAGCCCTTCATAAAATCCATAAAGCGTTTCTCTTTTTTTAAAAAATTCTGTCTCCGGAGAGTTTATGTATTTAGGACTGTTTTCTTTTAAGGACCTTCCACCAAAACCCACTACGTGCCCTTTTATGTCCCTTATTGGGATTATCAGCCTGCCGGCTAACAGGTCTTTGTAGTGTTTTTCGTCTATCTTTGTAATGTTCCCCGTCTTTTCGTAGATTTCCAGGATTTGTTTTTCTCTTAAAAAGCTAACCAGCTGTTCCGAGGAGGGAGAATAGCCAAGCTGAAACTTTTTTATAGTCCTCTCCTGAATACCTCTGTTTTTGAGATATTCCAAAGCTTGAAGACTTTCTTTCAAATTATTGTGATAGTATTCTGCCACCATACGTAGGGCAATCAGTACGTTATCGTCCTTCTTTTTAAGTTTAACTTTTACAGGCAACTTATACTTTTTAGCCAATTCCAAGAGCGCTTCTGTATAGCTTATGTTCTCATACAGAGCTACAAACTTTACTGCGTCCCCTCCCACGCCACAACCAAAACACTTCCATATACCCTTTGAAGGAGATACGTAAAGAGATGGAGTATCATCTGGATGAAAGGGACACCTTGCCCTGTAGTTGTTGCCCGTCCTTTGTAAATCTATATATGAGGATATAACATCCACTATGTCAAGTCTTTTAAGTAATTCTCTGAGCTCCACAGCTTAAACTTGATGGAGAACTAACTTTAGCTTTTCTTCTATTTCGTGCTCTTCTAAAGCGGATATTATTTCGTCCAACTTTCCTTCTAGTATGTCCTGTAGCCTGTGAGAGGTATAGTTTATTCTGTGATCCGTTACTCTGTTCTGGAGAAAGTTATAGGTTCTTATTTTTTCACTTCTTTCTCCCATACCTACCTGTTCTCTGCGCTCCTTAGCTATTTGTTCTTCTTTTTGTCTTTCATAGTAGTCCTTTACCCGTGCGTATAGAATTTTCAGGGCTTTCATCTTGTTTTGAAACTGGGACCGCTCGTCTTGGCATGACACCACTATACCCGTAGGAATATGTGTAATTCTAACTGCAGTTTCTGTGGTATTTACATACTGTCCTCCCGCACCACTTGCTCTGAAGGTCTCTATTTTTAAATCCTTAGGGTCTATTTCCACCTCCGTTTCGTCCACCTCAGGAAGGACTGCTACCGTTGCGGTAGAGGTGTGTATCCTTCCTCCTGCTTCTGTCTTTGGAACGCGCTGAACCCGATGAACCCCGCTTTCATACTTTAGCTTAGAATAGACATTTTTACCTTCTACCAAAGCTATTACTTCTTTGTAGCCACCCAAGCTGGTTTTTTGTGCGGTAAGTATGGAAAACTTCCAACCTTTTTCTTCTGCATACTTTTGATACATATTCAAAAGGTCTGCCGCAAATAGAGCAGCTTCTTCTCCGCCAACTCCTGCCCTTATTTCTAAGATGACATTTTTTGTATCCCTTTCATCGGTAGGAAGGAGAAGTCTCTTTATTTCCTTCTCTAAATTTTCCTCTTCCTTTTTCAATCTCTTTAGCTCTTCTTTTGCTAAGTCTTCAAACTCTTTACTTTTCAAAAGTTCCTTTGCATCACTTATTTCCTTTTGTATTTTCATATATCTTGAGTAAGCCTCATAGGCAGGCTCTAAATCTTTAAATTCTTTGCTCAGCCTTAGGTATAACTGCCTATCCTTTATAACCTCTGGGTCTGAAAGTTTTAACTGTAGCTGAGAGTATTTTTGATGGATAGCTTTTAACTTTTCTTCTAAGTCCTTAGGAAGCATTTTCGGACTTAGTGGTAGATTCTAACAAAAAGGGTTTTATCCTTAACTTTCCAGTGTAAAAAGGATGGCATGCATTACACGATTCAAGATAAACGGTTCCTCCTTTTGTGGAAAGTAGGGTAAATGTATTTCCACAACCGCATACAAATTTTGTGGGTTTAAGCTCTGGATGTATTCCTTTCTTCATTTTTTACCTCCAAAAAAATAATTATATCACAAAATATACGTCGGGTGAGAAATTAGTAAAGTGCTTAATCCTGCAAAAACGTTTGGGAAAAAGAGAAGGCTTTATAATTATTTATAATGAAGATAGGCTTTATATGCACGGGAAATTCTGCTAGAAGTCAGATGGCCGAAGGCTTTGCCAAATATTTTGCTAAGCTATATAACAAGGCTTTAGAAATTTACTCCGCAGGCTCCAATCCTGCTTCCTCTGTTAATCCCTTAGCAATAAAGGTTATGGCAGAGGTAGGTATAGATATTTCTTCTCAATATCCTAAGTCCTTACAGAACATACCTTACGGAGAACTTGACTTGGTTATAACCCTTTGCGATGACGCGGCCGAAAATTGTCCCTTTGTGCCGGGTGCAAAAAGGGAACACTGGAGCCTTCCGGACCCCGCAAAAGCCGAAGGTTCAGAGGAAGAAAGGCTTGAGTTTTTCAGAAAAATAAGGGACGAACTAAGGGAAAGAATAGAAAAGCTAATCAGAGATCTGGGAGCCTGACATCACCTCTTCCAAAAGCTCTATGAGGGACTTTATCTTTTCCTTTTCTTGGGACAGCTCTTGGACCGCTTGTTTTACTTTTTCCACTTCCTCCTCCGGTGCCTTTTCTAAGAATTGGGGATTTTCCAGTCTTTTTTGGAAAGTGTTCAAGGTCTTCTCCACTTCCGAAAGTTTTTTGCTGTAAGACTGCAAAAGCTCCTGAACATTTACGTTTCCTTCTACCGGTATGAAGAATTCAAAGTCCTTTGAAAAACCTGCTATACAGCCAGAGGGTCTGTCGGAAACTTCCACAAGCTCCTCCACCTTTGCCAGAGCCTTTATGTAGTCTTCAAAGGCTTTTACCAACTCCAAAGATTGGTTTGCTCTGTAGAAAAGCTTTATCTTTTTAGAAGGCTCTATCCTTAGGTCGCTTCTAAGGGACCTTATGGATGTGATTATCTGCTTTAGCCTTTCTACTTTCTCCTTTGCTTCTGGATACACTTCTTGAGGGTTGTAGGTGGGATAGCTCTCAAGGGAAAGGCTTTCTTTGTTTGAAGTAGGAAGATGATGGTAGAGTTCTTCGGTTATGAAGGGCATAAAGGGATGAAGAAGCTTTAGGATCCTGTCAAACACCATCAAAAGAAAGGCTTGAGCGGTTATGCTTTCCTTCTCTATCCTGTCTTTTTCCTCTTCGCTTTGAGCCTTCGCATAGAGCCTCAACTTACTCATCTCTATATACCAGTCGCAAAACTCTGACCAGACAAACTCGTAAAGGCTCTGACAGGCCAAGGAAAACTCATATTCCTCAAGGGCTTTATTTACCTTTTGGGTGGTTTCGTTCAAAAGCGTAAGGATCCACAGGTCTTCCCACCTTGGTGGTGCCATGTAGGGCATCTTGGACAAAATGTCCTCATCCAGGTTTAGAAGTATAAACCTTCCTGCGTTCCAAAGCTTGTTGGCAAAGTGTTTATACCCTTCAAACCTTTTCTCCGAAAGCCTTACATCCCTTCCCTGCTGGGTAAGAATGGCTAAGGTAAATCTTAGAGCATCCGCACCGTATTTTTCTATGATATCAAGTGGGTCTATGACGTTTCCTTTTGTTTTTGACATCTTCTGTCCTTTTTCGTCCCTCACAAGAGCGTGTATATAAACATCCTCAAAGGGAATATCTTCCATAAAAAACATTCCCATCATGATCATTCGGGCAACCCAGAAGAAGATTATGTCAAAGCCCGTCACAAGAAGGTTAGTTGGATAAAGGCTCTTTAGATCCTCCGTGTTTTCGGGATAGCCAAAGACTCCAAAGGGCCAAAGGGCAGAGGAAAACCAAGTATCCAACACATCCCTTTCCCACTCAAGATTTTCCGACCTACACTTTTTACAATAAAGCACAAACCTAAACTTTTTTGTTTGAGGGTTATACCTATATCTGCTCCTTCTGTTTGTTATTAGTGCGGTGGGATTGAGGTCTTGCGTAAAGAAAAGCCTAAGGGAATGGGCAGAGACATCCGTAGCGTGGTATTTGTGAAAGACAAACTTTTTGTAAAATTCAAGCACGGTTAGCTCTGGATGGACAAAGGATGGAGACTTTAAAACCGCTTCTACCTCCTCTGGTGTAAATTCTTCCTTTATTTTTCCGTCCGCAAGAAGGTTGAAAATAAGTTTGTCATAAACTCGGTCAAAGTCGTCATCTGTAAAAACGTTTATATGTCCGCAATCTTTGCAATACCAAACGGGTATGCGATGCCCCCACCATATCTGACGGGATATGCACCAATCCCTTAAATTTTCCATCCACTGAAGGTATATCTTTTTCCAATTTTCCGGCACAAAGCGAACTCTTCTTTCCTCTTCCCAAACCTTTTGATTTCTTTCCCACTTGACCTTTAAAGACTTTTGAACCGCCTCCAAAAATACTTCTCCACTCTCCAAAAGCTTGTCTTCTAATTTCAGCCCCTCCTGGTCTGCAATGAAAAGAAGACTGCCAGTTAGCTTTTCCTCCAAACCTTCCCTTATAAGAACCGCACCATCTTTGACTTTGACTACAAGGTTAGCTTTGCTGAATTGTTCACCAAGATCCTTTGCGATCTGCAACAGGTCCTCTCTGCCTTCGGGAACGTAAATATAGGATATTTCTCCGTCCTTTTTCCCCACCACAAACTCCACGCCTTCCTTTATGAAAACCACAAGCTTTGTTTGATGGTCCTTTACTACCCTTAGGGTGACCTCCAACCCCTGGGTGTATAAGATCTGAAGGTTAGTTTCTTTTCCTTTTTTCTGAAGGAATCCAAGCACCGCCTGCACTGCCCTTTCTTTTATCCTTGGGTCCGAAACTTTGACAAACCACTGAGTGGATACCATAGGCTCAAGGACAGTTTTACATCTGTAGCACTTTCCTACGCTGTGTCTGTGGTTTTCTACCTTCTCAAGAAGACCAAGTTCTTCTAATCTTTGCACTATCCTTTTTCTTGCCTCGTATCTGTCAAGCCCCGCAAACTCTCCCCCATTTTCGTTGATCCTTGCAAACTCATCCATTATCTGTACCATTTCAAGCCCATGGGTTTTACCAATCTCAAAGTCCAAAGGATCGTGAGCTGGAGTGATTTTTACTGCCCCCGTTCCAAACTCGGGCTTAACCCTCTCGTCCGCTATTATGGGTATTACTCTATTTACAAAAGGAAGTCTAACTTTTTTGCCTACAAGAGCTTTGTATCTTTCGTCCTCTGGATGGACCGCTACCGCGGTGTCTCCAAGCATAGTTTCCGGTCTTGTGGTTGCAACGGTTATGAACCCTTCTTCTCCCTCCAACGGATACCTTATGTAATAGAGCTTTCCCTCTTCCTCTTCGTGTTCCACCTCAAGGTCCGAAAGGGCAGTAAGGTCCTTAGGACACCAATTTACTATGTACTCCCCTCTGTATATCAAACCTTCTTCGTAAAGCCTTTTAAAGGCATATCTAACAAGCCTTGAAAAGCCCTCATCCAAGGTAAATCTCTCTCTTTTCCAATCTACGCTGGCACCAAGTTTTACAAGCTGGTCCCTTATGCTGTTTCTTGACTGTGGCACCCATTCCCACACCCTCTTTAGAAACTCCTCCCTTCCCATTTCAAGCCTGTTTTTTCCTTCCTCCTGCACCTTTTTATCCACCACGTATTGCGTAGCTATACCCGCATGGTCAAACCCTGGAACCCAAACCACATCTTTGCCAAGCATTCTTTGCCATCTACAGACTACGTCCTGAAGGGTTATGTTAAGAGCATGCCCCATATGAAGGGACCCGGTCACATTAGGCGGTGGAATAACCACCGAAAATCTATTCTTTGGATTAGGCTTTGGACTGTGGTATATGGCTAAGGATAGCCATCTTTGGGAGTGTTTGCTCTCAACTTCTAAGTGATTATATTCTTTGATGTCTTTCATAGAGAAAAAATTATAAACTTACCCGGCCTCAAAAGAGGATACAAGTTGTAAGCAAAGAAGACCTGAAATCTCTTATAATCGTAAAGTGTGAAGATCATACAGAAAGTCCGTTGTTTGAAGGGAGAGTTAAGGGTTCCGTCTGACAAGTCTATCTCCCACAGGGCGGTTATTCTACCTTCCTTGGCAGAAGGCGAAAGTGTGGTGGAAAACTGGCTTGAGTCCAAAGACACATTAGCTACGCTAAGCATAATAAAAGCCTTAGGTGTTAAGATTGTTAAGAAGGGCAAGACCTTAAAAATAAAGGGGTCAAACTTTTTGCTAAAGGAACCAACAAAAATTCTAAATGCAAAAAACTCGGGGACTACCGCAAGGCTTATGTTAGGTGTGCTTTCCACTCAACCTTTCTTTTCAGTGCTAACAGGCGATCAAAGTTTGAAAAGAAGACCTATGTTGCGCGTTGTGGAACCCCTAAGGGAAATGGGCGCAAAAATAGACGGTAGGGAGAAGGGAGATAAACTACCCATAGCGGTAAGAGGAGGCCATTTGAAAGGTATTTCAATCTTTAACAAAAAGGCTTCTGCCCAGGTAAAGTCCTGCATTCTTATTGCCGGTCTAAGGGCTGAGGGTATAACAGAGGTTTATGAACCCTACTTGTCAAGGGATCACACGGAAAGAATGCTAAAGGCTATGGGTGTGGAACTTGTATCTTACGATACGGACAAAGGAAGGGTAGTAAAGTTAGAAGGAGGACAGACTCTTAAGCCTGCCTATGTGGTTTGTCCCGCAGATCCTTCTTCTGCCGCCTTTTTTGCTGCGGGTGCAGTTCTTTTGAAGGGTAGTGAAGTTTTGCTAAAAGATGTGCTTATAAATCCCACAAGGGACGGCTTCTTTAGAAAGCTAAGAGAAATGGGAGTAAAGTTGAGCTATGAAAATCTTAGGGAAATATCTGGGGAACAGGTAGCTGACATATACGTTAGATACGCAGATACGCTAAAGCCTATTCAGGTTAAAGAAGAAGAGGTGCCAACTCTAATAGACGAAATTCCCATCCTTGCCATACTTATGGCTTTTGCGGATGGGGTTTCTACAGTAAGGGGTGCGCAAGAGCTGAGGGTAAAAGAAAGTGACAGAATTAAGGCTATAGTGCAGAACTTAAGGAGAATGGGTGCTAAGGTAGAAGAATATGAGGATGGTTTTTCTATAGAAGGAGGACAATATCTTAAGGGAGCTGTCATAAAGACCTACGGAGATCATAGAATAGCTATGAGCTTTAGCATTGCAGGACTTGTAGCAGAAGGTGAAACAATCATAGACGATCCAGATTGTGTAGCAATTTCCTATCCTGAGTTTTACGAACATTTAGAACAGTTAGCATGTTGAGGAAGCTCTTTTTGGAAGACCTTCACTACAAAGCCTTGGCTTTAATCATAGGTTTTCTTTTTTGGTTTGCAGTCAATTTTGGAACAAAGTCGGTGATATCCATAGAAAAGGAACTGGAAATAAGAAACACAGAGCAAAAATACACGTATAAGCTCTCCAGAAAAAAAGTCAGGATGAAGATAGCCTTTATAGAAAGGTTAGTATCAACGGATATGATAGATAGAGTTAAACCTTTTGTGGATGTTAGGGGCTTGCCTGCGGGAAAACATACCCTTAAGGTCCAAGTTAGCAACCCCTATAAACTACTTATTTCCTTAGAAAAGTTAGCACCTGAAGAAGTAGAAGTGTATGTGGTGGAGACCCCCCAGAGGGGGGAATAAGCTTATCCGCAGGAGAAGCTGTTTCCACAACCGCAAGTTCCAGTTACGTTCGGGTTCCTTATTGTGAAACCACCGCCCATAAAGTCCATTACATAGTCAAGCTCTGCGTTATTTACGTATGGCATAGAGAACTGGTCTATGGCTATTTTCAGTCCAGGAAATTCAAAGACGAAATCTCCTTCCTCTATGGTGTCGTCAAAGCCCATAGCGTATTGGAACCCAGAGCAACCTCCTGGGACAACCCTTATCCTTAGGATAGGCTCTGCTATGTTGTTCTCCTTCGCTATACGTGTCACCTCTTGTACTGCCCTCTCTGTAGCAAAAAAGTTATAAACTGCTTGCTGCATGGCTTACCTCCTTAAAAAGTTTTAGTCAAAAGATAAGAAGATTTTTAAAGTATGCAATATGATAGCTATCATCTAATACCTGCTAAGCTTTCCAAGATGTATCTAAAGCTCTTTGGGTCTACGAGCTTTATTCCAACCCTGTCTGCCCAACGATGTAGTCCTTCATCTCCTGTTATGAGGATTCCGTCCAATTCGTAGGCAAGCAATAAAACATCCGCATCTTCTTTACTGTCTATTATTCCACTTCGGAGTGCTTCTCTGTATTTTTCCCTAAGCTTGTTTATCACTTTGCCAGTTTCTGTTTCTGAAAGCCTGCCCGCTTCCCTTGTGTGCTCTTCTGCTACCCTTAAACCCTTATTTACTCTGTATCTTACTTCTTCTATAAACTCATACAGAAATTCCGCCGGGATCATTAGATTAAACCGTCTTGGAGACCTTATGCGCACCACAAGCTCAAACTTTGGCTTTAGCTCTCCCAAAGAGACCATCTTGTTAAACTCTTCATAAACAGAGGTGGGCATGTAAAACTGGGCTTTTGCATGGGAAGCAAGAGAGAGAAAATTTTCTATGGCTCCCAATTGATCCTTTTCAAACTGTGAGTATATGTCTGGATTTGTGAAAACGCTGGTATCAAGCACAAAAATTTCCATAGTGAATTAAAATTATACTGTGCGTTTTTACGGGATACCTTCAGAAGACAGGGCTTTGGAGATATTGGAAAACATCCCAGAAGGCGTGTGGATACTTAGGGACAATTCTTCCCAAACTAAGCTTACCTCCCAACAGGTAAAGGAAGAGCTAAGAAAAATCATCTTGACGATAAAGTCTTGGAAGGAAAAGGACAAATACATACCTCAGGCTACCGCTTTTTTGTTTGTTCATACACCATCTGAACCAAAGCACTTTAAAATTTACGACCTTTCTTCCCTTGGTTGTGGAATTAACCTAAGCCCACCCAGGTGGGAATGCTATCTTTTGGAAAACCAGTAAAGTAAAAAACCCAGCGTTGGGAAGACAATCATCAACAAAGCGGACAGCTTGTAGTTGTTTTGAGTAAGAAGCATAAAAAGGCTCCAGGTCCAAAGCCCTGTGGTGGATGCGATCCTTTCAGTTAAAGACAAAAAGGACATCCTGACGGAAACTTCTTCTGCGGGAAACCTTTCTATCAGCAAAACCCTTGAGGTAGTCCAAAGGTGCGAAAGAGAAAGCCCTCCCAAAAGTCCCAAGATCAAAACAAAGTCCCTTGGTATGAAAAATAGCAAAAGTAAAAAACAAGGCCAAAGTAGAAACCCCATAGGGAAAACCGCTCTAACTCCCAACTTGTCCGTTAGCACTCCAAAGACTATTCCACCCAGCACTCCACCCAAAGCAGATAGCCCTATCACCCTGTAGATTTCCCTTTCCTCAAGCATGTAGGCATTCTTCAGATAAACACCCATCATGGCTATAAGCGTATTGGCTACTTCGGTAAGGCTTAGGATGGAAAGTATGAGAAGTAAGAATTTTTTGTCGCTTATTACTTGTCTTATGCTTACTCTTTTTTTGGAAGATGGGTTGGGCAAGTTTGCTATGGCAGGAAGGGCTAAAATCAAAAACAGAAGGGAAACCTGATAGAATACCTCCGGCACTTTCAGCCAACTTGCCAAAAAGATAAGGCTTACGGAAGACCCTAAGTATCCAAAGGCCACTCCAAAGCCCGAGGCAAAACCTCTTTGAGTAAGCCCCGCAAGCAGGGAGTTATAAAACACCATAGCCTGTTGGTGAAAAACTACCATGCACAGGTAAATAAAGAGGTTTCTTTGTGGATTGTGCGCTGTTAAGCTCAAAAACGCACCCATAAAAACGGTCAAAAGGGTAAAGAGTGTGAAAAATTGCTTTCTGAAGGCTTTGCTGTCTGCCACCTTTGCCAAAGGCAAGGCTATAAAAAAGGAAAAAAAGAAAGCAAGGCCGTATAAGAAAGAGTAAAGCTTGGGGTCTATGTGCTGAGTTATGTAAAGGGGATAAAAGGTGGAAAAAATTAGCGCTCCAAGAATAGTCTCTCCGGAGTCAAAGAGTGCAAAGGAAAGGAGTTTTTTCATTTTCAACTCCACAGGCAAACAAGCTTATCACAGTCTTTATTTCAACTCCACACAGTTCATTGGGAATTCAGAAATTTTTTTGGTCTAAAAAGCTTTGCGAGCTTTATAAAAGAGGCGACGAGAAGAAAGGCTTCAGAGATGAGATTTAGAAAGTATGCTAAAACCAAAAGTGCTAAGCCAAAAAACAAAAAGAGAGCAATCACTATCAGAAGGTAAGCTATGAATCCGTTTTCCATCTTTCAAATTCACGTTGCTGTCAAATTGCCAAACAAAGGTAAGCTCCTTATCCCACGCAGTGGGCTTAGAACTACAGAGGTAAAGACAATAGTCTTTGAAGGAAACTGGCTGGAAGTCTCCATCCCACACAGTGGGCTTAGAACTATAACGATTACGTAATCCATAAACTAAGACCAGATATGTCTCCATCCCACACGGTGGGCTTAGAACAGTGATTGAAACCCCATTTGAAGAAGTGTGGGTGCATGATGTCTCCATCCCACACAGTGGGCTTAGAACTCATTCTCCGCTGGGCAAAATCCCAGCAAAGCAAGTGTCTCCATCCCACACGGTGGGCTTAGAACACAAAGAAACAAAAAATCCAATAAAAGGAGGTAGTGCCAGTCTCCATCCCACATAGTGGGCTTAGAACACAGTCTTTTAGGTTTGAGGATATTGTCGGTAGAGAAGCGTCTCCATCCCACACAGTGGGCTTAGAACTCTCGGAAACGACGATAACAAGAATAGAGCGTGAGTTGTCTCCATCCCACACAGTGGGCTTAGAACCCCAACTTACCACCTTAATCAAAATAAGACAAATCAATAATTTTATCAAGGGGGTACCCCTCGCAAATGAAGGTTATTTTCCGAAAATCCGAGGTTGTGCAAAGTTGAGTGTGTTATTGTCAAATTTAAGTCCTTGTCTCCCAATGCTTTAAACAATCGTGCATAATTATGACTTTGTGCAATTACATAATTATGACTTTATGTTTTTGCATAAAGGCATAAATTTAAAAGTTATGAGACGCAAGAAGAAGAAAGTAGTAAAAACCACAATTTTATTGCCCTCCGAAGCCCATCACTAAAAGAATTAGAGGAATACCCTTTAAGGAAACCACACCATATTCAGTTGCCAATTTGACATGGGTCCCCTTTTGGACCCACAGACTTATTAGAAATTATAACACAACGCAGGGCAAAATGCGAAGAACTTTTATGGCTGAAAAACTACAAAGGTTTTTCTTCTGCCTTTTACTTTGCTTGCTGGTATATCGTCCCCTCTCAACAGCTTTTGGTATGCTTCTATTTTTGTTGGACCTTTTAAAGCAAAGATCACCACGCAAGAAAGATTTAAATACTCGTAGCTTAGAGAAACTCTTTGTGTTCCATCGGGTGCTGAAGAAATACATACCTTTTCGGTAACTTTCTTACACTCTGCCCTTGGAAACAAAGAAGCGGTATGTCCGTCCTCTCCCACTCCCAAAAGGGCTATGTCCAAACTTTTTGGCAAAAGCTTTGAATACTCCACGCAAGCTCTATCTATGGGAAGGCTTGTATCCACCGGATAAAGCTTAGCCTTTTCTCCCAGGTTTTCTTTTATGTTCTTGTAATTGCTTTTGTCAGAGTCCAGCGGAACATACCTTTCGTCCGTTAAAAAGAAAGAGAACTTTTCCCAAGGCAAGTTTTGTTTTGAAAGAAGCCTGTAAAATTCCATAGGTGTTTTACCGCCTGCCAGTGCGATGTTTATTTGGTCCTTTCTTCTGAGGAAAACATTAGAAAGCCTAAGGAATAGCAAAAGTAATCTTTTCTCCATCTACAGGATCCAGTTTCTACGGTCCTTTTCCATAAGCTTTATGGCACCGTTGGGGATAGTAGCTTCCTTATAGACCTCCAGCTCCTGTTCAGAAAGCAAGGGTTCTACCTTTTCCCACATTACCTCTATCTCGTCCGCTCTTATGAAAAGGCTTTGATCCGAGTCCAGTATGTCCTCAAGTAAGGTCTCATAAGCTTCTGGCAAAGGTTGTCCTATGGATTCTTCTATGTTATATTCCATAACAGTTTCTATTGGACATGCTATAAACTTGCCCGTAGGTGGTCTTAGTTCAAAGGCTATGCTTAGGCTGTTCTTTGGTGCTACCTGAAAGGTTATGCGATTTTGCTTTGGCGCACAGTCCAACAAAGAGACAAAACTTTTTGGGATTTCTTTAAACACCACTGTAATTTGGGTGAGCTTTTTGCCAAGCTTTTTCCCAGTCATAAGATAAAAAGGCACACCTTGCCATCTTAGGTTTTCAATGTAAGCTTTAACTGCCACAAAAGTTTCTGTGCGAGAGCCTTCCTTGGGATATCCTTCATACTGTCCTTTAACGAACTCGGATATGTCTAAACTTCTCAAAACTTTAACCTTTTCGTCCCTTATAAACTGGGGAGTCATAAGACAGGGAGGTTCCATCGCAGTAAAGGCAAGCATTTGAAGTAGATGGTTTTGTAGCATGTCCCTTACAGCTCCTACTTTATCGTAGAAGTCTATTCTGTTTTCCACACCCACATCCTCTATTGCCACTATCTGCACATGGTCAATAAAGTTTTTGTTCCATACCCCCTCAAATATGGTGTTAGAAAACCTAAGGGAGAAGATGTTCTGGACAGTGTCTTTTCCCAAAAAGTGGTCTATTCTGTATATTTCTTCTTCTATGAAGTATCTGTAAAGAAGGTTGTTTAACTTTTGGGCAGAGCTCAAATCAAAACCAAAGGGTTTTTCCACCACCAGCTTTCTGGGATTGGAAAAGTTTCTCAGCAGTCTTCCAAGGTTTAGTATAGCCTGCTCATAAAGGAATGGCGAAAGGGACAGATAAAATATGAGCTCGTATCCACTAAGCCCTTCCAAAACTTGACCCAATCTTAGATAATCTTCCCACTTTGAGACATCAAAGGGAATGAAGTTGCAAAAAATTCTAAAGTCTGGGTCTAAATTACAGGCTATAGTTTCCCACTCCTCGCTTTTGGAACGTGCCAATGAATAAACTACCTTTAAGTCATCTCTGTTTTTTCTAATTTTTGCAAGTGCAGGCAGAAGTTTTTTCTTTGCCAAGTCTCCGGTGCCACCTAAGATGAAGATTGCCTTAGGTCTATTCATGCTTCTTTATGCTGTGTCTTCCAAACTGGTATCTCAAAACAGCCAAAAGTCTGTCCCTAAAAGAGTTTTCTTGTCTGGATCTGAAGCGCATGAAAAGTGAAAGGGCTATAACTGGCACAGGCACTCCCAAATCCACAGCTTCCAAAGTAGTCCATCTACCTTCTCCAGTATCTTCTACGTAGGGCTTTATGTTTTCAAGCTCTCCAAATTCCTCAAAGGATTTTTGGACAAGTTCCATAAGCCAAGACCTTATAACGCTTCCCGTGTTGTAAATTCTTGCGATTTCCTTAAGGTCGTAATTAAAACCACTCTCTTTTAGCAGTTCAAAGCCTTCTCCTATAGCTTCCATTATGGCATACTCTATGCCGTTATGAACCATCTTAGCAAAGTGTCCCGCTCCAGAAGGACCAAGGTAGGCATAACCCCTTCCTTCGTAAGAAAGGTCCTTCAACATAGGTTCCACAAACTCAAAAGCGTTTTTGTCCCCTCCCACCATAAGACAGTATCCCAGCTCCTCTCCATACACTCCACCGCTTACCCCCACGTCCAAAAAGTAAATCCCTTTGCTTTTTAGCTCTTCATACCTTCTTTGTGAATCTTTGTAGTAAGAGTTTCCACCGTCTATTAGAATGTCTTCTTTGTCAAGGTATGGCACGATCTCTTTTATTGCTTCATCTACCACACCGTGAGGAACCATAAGCCAAACCACCTTTCTTCCCTCAAAGAACTCTTTCACATAGGACAAACTATCAAAAACTGAGAAATATCCACTTGCCTCTTCCCTACTCTTCTGATTTACATCAAAGCCCCCGACCTTGTGTCCAAACCTAACAAGCCTCCTCCCTATTCCTTGCCCCATTCTACCAAGACCTACTATAAAAATCTCTCCCATGGCACCAAAGATTTTATCAAAACGTGAGCTTTGTCATCTTTTTTCTAATAAGTAAGTTTATACTTACTAACTTAAGGAGGTGTTGAGGATGGTGTTAAGAAAAGAGGACTTGCCGATGGTTTCCAATGCGATAATGAATGCATTGCACGAGGATGAGCTGGAGATTATAAACGAGCTTCATCAAGCTTGCCAAGAGGGAAACGCAGATGTGGTAGATCAACTGCTCCAGCTTTTGATTCAGGACATAGAGGATCACTTCACAACGGAAGAGGAGTTGATGAGAGAAGCAGAATTTTTTGCCTATCCCATGCACAAAGCAGAACACGACAGCATGAGAAAAAGAATAGGCGAACTTTTGGAACGGTGGAGAAAGCATAAAGAGCCAAAGGAAGTTCAGAAATTTATAGAAGAGGAGTTGGTCTCTTGGCTACTTCTTCATATAGCCAGGTGGGATGCTACCACTGCTGAGGCTGTTTGAAAAATCCCTCATTGGGACGTCCCCCCAACCTCTAAGGGAACTAACCTTCTCCTCACCCTGTCCCACGCCCCTTCCACCAATAAAGGCTTCAGAGGAGAAAGGTCCCTTGGTAGAATCTTTCCAAGAACAGGGAAGAGGAGGGCTGCCTTCAGAACTTGCCAAGCACTTTGAGAGACTTTTTTAGTCCCTCCTTGCTTGGGATTCCTTCCGTTGGCTCCCTCACAGGAACTTGGCTCGTCCTGAAGGCTTTTAAGTTTTTCTAAAAGCAAGTCCTTTGCCTTCTGAACTTGCTTTAGCTCAGAGTTTATGGCATTTCTTTTGTATTGGTTTGTCTCTTTCTTGAGTTTTTCTTTTAGCTCTTTTTCTTTCTTTTCGTAAGTGCAGATTGCATACTCCAAGTATTCCTTGTCTGAAAGAAGTTTTAGATAGTTCTCTGGGATTTCTTCCTTAAAACCTAAAGCTTTTCTTCCTATCACGTATGCGCCCGCTATGTCTTTGTCTATCCCAAGCTGTGGTGCATATTTTAGTGCTCCTATCACAGAAGTAAAAGCG